>JACQHN010000117.1 GCA_016199015.1 Nitrospira defluvii | reverse complement strand
TCTCCGCACGGACAGGGCCAGACGCCTCATCCCGTGAGTCTGTAGAAGACAGACAGAAAAGATTCAGGCTAGTGATAGCTTTCGGAATCAGACGGGAACTTCCCCTGCTCAACTTCTTCTTTATAGCGGCGGAGGGCTTCCAAGGCATCGGCCTTGAGATGGGCATAGGGCCTCACGAACTTTGGAACGAAGTCGTCGAAGAGACCGAGCAAGTCGTACAGCACCAACACTTGGCCATCGCAGTGTGGGCCGGCGCCGATGCCGATGGTCGGAATTTCGACCGTCTCGGTCATGGACTTCGCCAACTCAGCCGGAATCGCCTCCAGCACAATGGCCACGGCTCCGGCATTTTCCAGCGCTTTGGCGTCGTTGAGGAGCTGCTGGGCCTGGTCTTTTCCCTTTCCCTGCACCTTGAACCCGCCGTACTGATGGACGGATTGGGGCGTCATTCCGAGATGGCCCACGACGGGAATGCCGATCTTCGCCATCGCCTCCACCCGATCGGTCACCGCCGCGCCTCCCTCTAACTTCACGGCGGTCGCACCAGCTTGGAGAAATCGCCCGGCATTGCGTAAGGCGTCATCCGCACTGGCTTGATAGGACATGAAGGGCATGTCTCCGATCACCAGCGATTGCTGAGCTGCTCCGGCCACCAGCTTGGTATGGTACAACATCTCCCCCATCGTGACCGATAACGTGTTGGCCCTGCCCTGCACGACTACGCCCAGGGAATCTCCTACCAGAATGACGTCGATCCCGGCCTGTTCAATGATACGTGTGAACAGCGCATCGTACGCCGTCACGACAGTGATCTTCCGTCTGTCGCGCTTGCACTTCTGCAAGTCCGGTACGGTCATCACCCGAGTTCCGCTTTCGTGAGAATCTCCGGCAGCCGTTCAGTCGCCTTGATCGCCATGATATGCACGCCATCGCAGTAGGGACGCACCGCCTTGATCGTTCGCACGGCAATCTCCACGCCCGCATCGAGCGCACGCTTGTCGCCCGCCGCGCGCATTTCGTCGATCATCTCCTGCGGCACACACACGCCCGGAATATTGGCATTCATGAATTCCGCCATCTTGGCACTGCGCAACAGGAGAATCCCGGCGAGCACCTTCCGCTTGAAGGGACGCACCGCTTGCATGAAAGTCTTGAACTGCTCCGGCTGATAAATGGCCTGGGTCTGGAAGAAATCCACACCCGCCCGCACCTTGACCTCGAACTTGACCAGCATCGGTCCCAGGGGGTCCGCTTCCGGCGTGACGGCACCGCCGATCATGAAGGCGGTGGACCCGTCGAGCTTGTTGCCCGCATAGTCCTTGCCGTTGTTCAACCCTATCACCAACTGCATGACCTGAACGGAATCCAGGTCGTATACCGGCTTGGCCTCCTTATGGTCCCCGACCGTCGGATAGTCTCCGGTCAGACAGAGGATGTTCCGGATGCCGAGCATATGCGCACCCATGAGATCGGACTGCATGGCGATGCGATTGCGATCCCGACAAGTCAGCTGCATCACCGGGTCATGCCCCAACTCATACAATATGCGACAGACCGGCAACGAGCCAGCCCGCACGATCGCCGCAGTATTGTCGGTCACATTGACCCCGTGGACCCGGCCAATGAGCGCTTTGGCACTCTCCACCACATGGGTCAGGTTCGTGCCCTTCGGCGGGTTATATTCCACCGTCACGGCAAACTGCCCTTGCGCCAACACGTCTTTGAGTCGCCGCGGCTCCGGGGTCATCTAGGTCTCCTAGGCATGCTTGGTAATCTCCCTCTACTTCCCGTCCTGTCCTTACCCCATCTCACTTGAAATAGGGATGGTCGGGACATCCCGACTGCGCGCATCGGACGAGCACATTCTGATCGTGCGCGGTCTGCGCGGTGCGCGACGCGAGAAATAACGAGCGTCACGTCTGCGCACGCCGGCGAGCAAGTGAGCCGGCAGTGTTCTCGATCGATACGGTGTTGCCTCCTACCCGGCAAGGCCACGGCGGAGGAAGTTCGATCGGCCCTATTTCATTCCAGCCATTCTCTTAGCAGATTCCACGGTATTGTCGAGCAACATCGCAATCGTCATCGGGCCCACCCCGCCGGGAACCGGGCTGATCCAACCGGCTTTTTGACTGACCGATTCGAAGTCCACATCACCAACCACCTTGCCATCCGGGAGACGATTCGTCCCCACATCGATCACCACGGCTCCTTCGCGCACCATATCAGCCGTGACGAATTTGGCTTTCCCGATCGCCACCAACAACAGCTCGGCCTCGCGACAGACGGCCGGCAAATCCTTCGTCTTTGAATGGCAGATCGTGACAGTGGCATTGCGATGGAGCAACATCAGCGCGAGCGGTTTGCCGACAATGTTGCTGCGCCCCAGCACCACGGCCCGCTTGCCCTCGATCGACAGGCCGGTCGACTCGATCATCTTGATGACCCCCTTGGGCGTGCAGGCTTCAAAAATGGGACTGCCTTCCACGAGGCGGCCGAAATTGTAGGGATGGAACCCATCGGCGTCTTTCTGGGCGGATACCGCGTCAAGAATGACCTTGCTATCGATATGTTTGGGAAGCGGCAGCTGAACGAGAATGCCGTGAATCTTGGGGTCGGCATTCTTCTGGGAAATCAGCGTCAGCAAATCTGCCTGGGTCGTGTTGGCAGGCAATTTCGAATCATCGATGTAAATTCCCGCCGCATCGCAGGCCTTTTGTTTGCTTTTGACATAGAGGTGTGAGGCAGGGTCATCACCCACCAAGATGGTGGCCAATCCCGGCTTCATGCCCGTTTTGGCCAGCACGGCCGCGGACTCCTTGGCGAGCCCTTCGCG
>JACQHN010000099.1 GCA_016199015.1 Nitrospira defluvii | reverse complement strand
GTCCTGAGTGCGCTGGCGTTAGAAGGCGTGCGGGTCCACAAGCTGGCCGTGCGTGAGATTCCGCGTAGCGGGAAGCCGGAGGAACTCGTCGATCATTTCGGAATTGGAGTACGCTCGATTGTCGAAGCGGCCAAAGAAATCCTCCGCTGAACAGCCCACCTCTGGGCTTCCTCTTGGATTGAACCAGATTCCACTCCTCAAGATCCTCAGCGCCCAGGACCGCCAACAGGTCCTGAGCGAGATGACGGAGACCCGCTACGGGAAGGGTCAATATATTTTCCGCGAAGGTGATCCTACCGAATACTTCCATATCGTGAAAGAAGGGTCCGTCAAGTGTGTCAAATCTTCCCTTGACGGGAAGGAATGCACGCTGAAGGTGCTTATGCCGGGCGATCTCTTTTGTTGCGACGCCTCGGCCTTCGACGGGGCTTCTCATCCGGGAACGGCGCAACCGATGGGTGACGTCAGCGTGTTACGGATGAAGAAAGAGGCCTACTTTAAGATGTTGCGACGTAATCCCGATGCCGCAATGGAAGTCATCCGGTATCTCGGCAGCCGCCTCAATGAAGCGCAGGAAAAAGCCAAGGTCCTCGCATTAGACAGCGCGGATCAACGCCTGGCCTCCCTGCTGGCGAGTCTGGCCGAGCGCAGCGGCGTGCGGGAACCGAGCGGGATTCGGTTGACCGTGCGCCTCACGCGCCAGGATATGGCGAATATGGTGGGGGTGACGACCGAAACCGCGATTCGCATCATGGCGCGCTTCAAAAAAGATCGTCTGGTGACTGGAACCGCCGCTCGCCTCGTCATTCGTGATCTCCCCCGGCTCAAACTGCTCGCATCCACGTAATTTTTCCTCCGACATGCCGTCATATTTCAAAAACATGACAATTGTCATGTTTTATTGATCTCGCTCTGCGTATGGTGCAAGCAGACAAACAGCATACGAGCGCTACGCATGCTGCATGATGAATCACCGTACAGGCGCTGAGTGGGTCAATTGAATGATAGGAGGCAGGAATGCAAGAGCAGCAGACATGGCAGCACAATAGCGGACGCGGTCGGTGCAAGACGGCGTCGTTACTAGGAATGGCGCTGGGGGTGATGGCTACGATGGCCGTGCCCGTCCAAGCCAAGACCCACGATGTGCAGATGACGGCGGTGGAGACGGATATCGTCATCGACGGAGGCGGCGAAAAGTATGCCGCGTGGACGTTTAACGGACAATTTCCGGGCCCCGTCGTACGGGTGACGGAAGGCGATACCATCAATTTCACATTGACGAACCCCACCACCAACAAGAATCCGCACGCGATGGATTTTCACGCGGCAGAGATTGATTTCCTAAAAAACTATCGGGCCGTCAACACCGGCGAATCGATCAGTTTCACGTTCGTCGCCAAGAAGCCGGGCGTATTCTTCTATCACTGCGGCGCGCCTCCCATGATCCAGCATGTGGCGCGCGGCATGTTCGGCGCGATCATCGTCGATCCGAAGGATGCCAAGGTCTGGCCGAAGGCTGATCGTGAATATGTTCTGGTGCAGTCCGAGTTTTTCAAGAATCCGAACGATGTGCAGGCGATGTTCGATCGCAAGTACGACGGCATGCTGTTCAACGGTGGGATTTTCAAATACCACCCGTTCGTGACCGGCGGGGGGAAGCTCGATGCCAAGCCCGGCGAGCGCGTCCGGATCTATTTCGTCAATGCCGGTCCTAACGAGTTTTCCTCGTTTCACCCCATCGGTGAGATTTGGGACAATGTGTACGAGAGCGGCAATCCTGCCAACAACCTGAAGGGCGTCCAGACCTACGTGGTCGGTCCGGGCAGCGCGGCGACCTTTGATGTCGTGGTGGAGTCCGCCGGAGCCTATCCGCTCGTCACGCATTCGCTCACGGGCGCCCTGCGTGGAGCCATCGCGGTGTTATTGACAGGACCGGATGCAAAGCCGGCTCCATTGATGCCGATGGTGCCCTGGGAGTTGCCGGCCAAGTAAGGCGAGAAGTCTCATTGAAAAGCCCGGCCGGCCCAGAGGGCCGGCCGGGCTAAAGGACGTGTCATCGTGAGAAATACATTTGCACCAGGTTTATGGCTGTTGGGAGATGCCTATGCGATATCCTGTGATGAGACTCTGCTGCATCCTCCTGACCTTCGGAAGCCTTCTGAGCCCAGTCGCTGCCGAAACCTCGCAGGAGCGCGTGGCGCTTTCCTTGTCAGGACAAGACTGTTCCTCTCAACGCCCGTCCATCGGCGCGGCGCTGGCGCAGATTCCCGGCGTCAGCCACGTCGATCTGGAGAGTGTGCCTGACCACGTGCTCGTGGATGTCGCACAGGGTGCTGTCACACCGGAAGAACTCAGCGCGGCTGCGACGCGGAGTGTGACGCCCGGCACCCAGTGCCTCGTTGAGATCATGAAGTCCTGCATCTCCGCAAGCCTCTCCCCGTCACATCGTTGACAGCGCTTGCGACCTTCCGATCCTTCTGACAGACTGGCAATGCTCACCGGAAGATTCGTCATATGGGTCACTGGCGTCATGTGCCATAGATGGACAGG
>JACQHN010000098.1 GCA_016199015.1 Nitrospira defluvii | reverse complement strand
CGCATTGGCTGAGGTCGCTGACGATCAGGTTGTCGCGGAGGTAATCGAAACCGTACTCATTGTTGGTGCCGTAGGTGATTTCGGCGCGATAGGCTTCATGCCGGCTGCAGGGTCTGAGGTGCTGCAGCCGCTTGTCCGCTGCCTCATACGTCGGGTCATAGAGAAAGGACGCATCGTGCTGGATGATGCCGACGGAGAGGCCGAGCGCGTGGTAGAGCTGAGACATCCACTGGGCATCGCGTTTGGCCAGGTAGTCATTGACGGTGACGAGGTGGGCGCCTTTTCCTTCCAGCGCGTTCAGATAGAGCGGAAGGGTGGCGACTAGGGTTTTGCCCTCACCGGTCTTCATTTCGGCGATCCGACCCTTATTCAGGATCATGCCGCCGATCAACTGCACGTCGAAGTGCCGCATGTTCAAGCGGCGGCGGGACATTTCACGGCAGACGGAGAACGCCTCGGGCAAAATGTCGTCCAGCGTTTCTCCGGCTTCGAGACGCTTCTTGAATTCCTGGGTCTTATCGGCCAGTGCCTGATCGGAGAGCGGTGTCAGGCTCGATTCGAGTCCATTGATGCGCTCGACAATCGGGCGCAATGCCTTGATCTCGCGATCGTTTTTGCTTCCGAATACGATGTTCAATACTTGTGTCAGCATACAGACGTACCTTCATTCTCACGAGCGAGGCTCGACAGGAGAGCATCGGCTCGGCGGCGGAGTATACAGGAATCCATAGGGGAATCCTACCGAAACAGCGGCCCTGGTCTCAACTCCTCCGCAGTTACGGGGTATGGCGATGTCCCTGTCATTGCTTTCGAGTGACCTGCCGTCTATAGTGGGGCCGTCATTTCGCCGACTCTCTCGGCGAGGGGCACCCACGAACTCTACTGCGGATTTCGATGCGGCGTGCAGCCAGTTTCTCGCGTAGCCTTCTCACCAGCTCTCTGCTTTTCTGCCTGGTCTGTGCCTTCTCAACGTTTGAGACGCCGGCGGTGTCGGCCCCCTCGTCAGAATCGGCTCGGCGGAGCTATGAGCGTGGGGTCACCCTCTTTCGCGAGGGCAATGCCGACGGCGCGATTGAGGCGCTGAAGAAGGCGATCGCGCAAAATCCGCGACTGGCTGAGGCCTATCATGTGCTGGGGTTGGTGTACTTCCAGAGTAAGCGAAATCCCGATGGGGCGATCCAGGCCTACAAACAGTCGCTGAAGCTCATTCCGCCTTCGGCAGAGATCCTCAACGATCTGGCGGATGTCTATCTCGCACAGGGACGTGGCAGCGATGCGGAAGGGGTGTTGCGACAGGTTCTGGACATTGCGCCGGGGAACGAAGAGGCCCACTTGGATTTGGCGCGGATCTATGAGGAACGGCATGATCGCCCCAATGCCGCGAAAATGTACCAGTCTTTACTGCGTGTGCGGCCCGATCATGCCGAGGCCTTGTACCATCTGGCCAACCTCTACGACAGCCAAGGTGACCTCAAGATGGCCCGTGAGCAACTGTCCCGTCTCACGCAAGCGAACCCGCGGCATGCCGATGCCTGGTATCTGCTCGGGCGTCTGGCCGAGCGGGGGAATGATTTGCACGCAGCGGCCGCTGCCTTCAAGGAAGCCATTGCGGCGAAGCCGGATTTGGTCGATGCCCATTACAACCTGGGCTTTGTCTTCCGGAGTCAGGGGCTTCTCGTAGAGGCCGAGCGCGAGTTTCTGGAGGTGATTCGGTATCGCCCGGAATATGCGGAGGCCCATTTGAATTTGGGCATGGTCTATACCAACTTGAATCGATTGGATGAGGCGGAGAGGGAGCATGAGCAGGCCGTAGCACTCAAGCCTAATTCGGCGGAGGCCCATTATAATCTCGGGGTTTTTTACGAACTCCACCGGAAGGATATGGGCAGGGCCTTGGCACAATACCGGCGGTATCGGGATCTCGGCGGGCGGGATGAACGGGTGGAGCGCATCATCGGGGTGGGCGGACCCTAACCCGGGGATTGCTGAATATTGCGTTGACGGTCTCCCGCTGACTTTGGTAACATGCCCGCCTGGTTCCTCGGGTTTTTGACTATGCGAACATCGCGTTTCAAAACCATCGTCTGGGTCGTTGCCTTCGCCGTCATCGCCTTGCTGGCCGTGACGACCGGCAGCGCGGTTGCGCATGAACTTCAACATGCGGCGCATCACAACGCCGGCATGCATGGGTCCGGCATTTGTGCCTGGATGTGTGCGACTGCCGGGGTGCATGTGGTCACCCCCGTTCATTCCACGCAGCTGTTTGAAATCGTCAGCCTCCTTCCGTGTGACTCCGACCACGCCGTTTTGATTCAACTGCTTGCCCCGAGTCAGCCTCGCGCTCCACCCGCTTTCGCCTAATCCCAGTTCACGTTGTGCTCTCTTACTCTGCGGCGTAATCCCGCAAGGTGTGACAGAGCAATGCGGCGTGTTCTCTCGCGCGCCGTGCACACTGCTTCTCCAGGTCGTCGACACACGAGGACAATCAATGTTCTTGGTCCGTGACTTCCGCACTGCCTTGAGGGTTGTCGTGGCGCTGCTCGCGATGAGTGGCTCCGCCCACCTCGCCTGTGCCGACAATGAGCGCCAGGCCGCCGTCATACTAGAGGCGCCACTCAAACTGGTCCAGGCGACGACGGCGTTATCCCCACCCACCCTTCGATTTAATCACGAGGGGCTGTTGCATGCTGCCTGGGTGGAAAAGAGTGGGCTGCAAGGGGAGGTCAAGACGGCGCAAGTCCCAGCAGGACAATCGGCAGCGACCATGGTTCAGGTGAATCAAACCGGTAGCGGACCGGAAGCCGTTCATCAATCTCCCGGATTTGCCATTGGCTCTGATGGCGCTCAGTTCGTCACCTGGTCTGCCGCCAACAAAACTCCCGGGGCGTTATTCGCTTCGGATCTTCAGCTCGCGCGTTCGAGTGATGGTCAGACGTTCCAAACTCCGGTCCAGGTGAATGACGACGGATTGCCCATTTCCCACACATTTGAACATCTCGCGGTGGGGAAGCGCGGCGAGATCTATGTGACCTGGCTGGACGGACGAAACAAGGATCGGAGCGGGACCAGCGCCATGCTTGCCTGCTCGCGGGATCACGGGGCCACGGTCGGCAAGAATGTGGTGATCGACGGCATGGCCTGTCCCTGTTGCCGTCCGATGGTGGCCCAGGCGCCGGATGGGTCGTTGTGGGTGGCCTGGCGCAAGACCTTCGAGGGTAACGTGCGAGACATCGTCATCGCGCACTCGACCGACCAGGGACGCTCCTTTTCGCCGCCGACGGTGGTGAGCCGGGACGGATGGGTGTTCGATGCCTGTCCGCATCGTGGCCCGTCGATCGCCTTCGATGGCCGGGGACGTTTGTATATCGGATGGTACACAGAGGGTAGAGACGAGCAGCCGCGGCTCTTTATCACGACGTCGGACGATCAGGGGGCGACCTTTTCAGCACCGGCGCCCCTCCATATCGCCAGCACCTCACTGCCGGACAACTTACAGATGGCGGTCCACCCGGACGGACAGGTCGCGGCGGTGTGGGAAGAAGTAACCGGCGTACGGAAACGCGTCGTCATGCGGGTGTCGACAGATCGCGGGCAGACATTCGGCCCGGTGCTCACGTTAAGCAGCGGTTCCAAGGCCGAGCATCCGACAGTGGCCATTCATGACAGCGGGAAGGTGGCGATCGGTTGGACCGAACATGCCTTTCCCCACAATAAAATCATCGTGCAGCAGGGGCAATTGCATCGCGTGGCGGCGCAGTAGCGTCACAGGGCCATGCCCATCCTTACAGGAGCAAAAGTGGAGGAGTCATGAAGAGGCAGGCGGATCAGAGGGCGAGGCGGGTCGGTGTGTATGGATTGGTGGGGTTGATACTGCTGTTCTGGACGTCGGCTCTTTCTGCTGCCGACAAGGCCGAGAAGACGTTCCAGATGGTGGTGACTGACCAGCAAGGCGTCGAAACCGAACTCAAGAACGGCATTTTCTATTGGGAAGAGAAAATGAGCGAGACCTCATTCGTTCCTCATGAACTTCGGCACCTGCCGGCCAAGCGCGGTACGGCGACGGTGAATATCAAGTTCGACCAGATCAAGCAGATCGAGATGAAGCCCGGCGCCGATAAGGCCGCGCCAGTCATGACCATGACCGTGACTTTGGCCAACGGCAAGAACGGGGAGTTCGTTCCCGCAGTAAGCGGGAGCTTCAAGGGCGAGTCCGATTTCGGTCAAGTCGAGGTGCCGATCGCTTCGATTTCCAAAGTGGTCTTTAAGTAGGGGCAAGGGTGACTCGTTTCGGAAGGGAATATCTCATGGAGAATGTGCTCATGGCGCAATCGTGGCAATCCAAACAGGCAGTGAAGGGCTGGAGCGCGTCGCTCCTGTTGCATGCCTGTCTCGCGCTGGCCGCGTTCGGCCTCATGCCGAAGATTGCCATGATCGTGCAGGAGGAGCCGTTCAAGTGGGACGTGGCCTTGGTCGAGGCTCCGCGTGAGATCGTGCGTCCGGAAGAGCCGGCCCCAACTCCGCAGGTCCAGCCCGCTCCCCCGGTGAAGCCGCAGCCTCAGCCCGTGCGTGCGGTGCAGCCCCCGCCTCAGCCTCTGCAGCGCCAGGTGGAAACGCGGGTCGAACCGCAGCCGGTTCAGCGAGAGGTGCAGCCGGTCGTGGAAACGGTGAGACCGCAACAACAGATTCAGCCGCCGCAAGAAGTCGTTCAGGTGCAGCCCCAGCAGATCGAGCCGCAAGAGATCCAGAAAACCGAGCCGCTGGTGCAGGCGGCGACCCCGGCCGAAGTGAAGCGGGAGGTCACCCCGGTGGTCGAGCAGACGGTGCTGGAGTCGATGCCTGTTGCGGCCCAAACGTATGAGGCGCAGCCGATCGTCAGTGCGCCGCCGGTGGTGGAAACGCGATCCGAGCCAGTCGTGACGGCGAGTGCGCCGGTTGTTCACGCTGCACCGGTGGCTGAACCGGCTCCGGTAAGTTCGGCGCCTGCGCCGGTCATGGAAGCCGTCGCCGCCGTGAGTGAGCCGTCGGCACCCCCTGCTCCTGCACAAGCAATCGCTGAACCGACCGCGCCGGTTGCTGCGGCACAGCAGGATCCTGCCACGTTACAAGAGCACCAGGTCGTGGCCCGCGCGGTGACGCCCAGGCCGGCGACGAAGGCCGATTATGGCTGGCTGGCGGAATCGTTACACCGCCGCATCATCGAATTGCGGCATTATCCCAGCACGGCGCGCTTGAACGGATGGGAAGGCAAGGTCGTGCTGAAGGTGTCCATTCGTCAGGACGGGCAGCTCAAAGATGTCGAAGTGGTCAAGAGTTCCGGGCATGAGTCGCTGGATCAAGCGGCGATGGAAGCAGTGCGGCGAGCCTGTCCCCTGCATATGAAGCATGAGCTGACGGCGACGATGGTCGTGCTGCATCTTCCAGTCAGCTACAGCCTTAATCGATAGTCCACTGTGTGCTGAGATCATGACAAGACGACACAAAAGTATTCGACCGGTACGCCTGCCGGCTCTTGTCGGTCTGGGACTCGTCGCGATGGGTTTCGTAGAATTCCCCTCCGCTCTGGCGGGGGATGGCAAGGCAGTCGTGCCTAATTCCGAGCGGACCCAGCGGATCGAGGATCTGAAGAAACAGCGTGACCGTCTTCAGCAGGAACTGAATCAATTGAAACAGCAACCGGAAGGGGTTAGTCGGTCGATCGTGCCCCGTAGTGAGTTGAGCGATCAACCCACTCGGTCGATGAAGGAATCGCTGGAATCGGCGCCCGGAGTGACCGTCAGGCAGGGGCAAGGGGGACGGGACGGCAACCTCTCCATTCGAGGGTCGGGCAAGTGAACAGCCGCATGAAGGAAGGGGACGCCATGAACAGATTGCGGAACCGGTCGTTCTTGAACCGAATGTGCACAGGCTGGTGGGGGAGGGGTCTCGTCCTTGCCGTCTGGCTCCTTGTGGGTGTGGCAGGCACGGTCTGGGCGATGGGCTCCCGCCCCCCGGCTGCAGGGATGCCGGCCAGCGCGTTCTCCCTGACGGATCTCGACGGCAAGCCGCATAGCCTTGAGCAGTATCGAGGCAAGATCATCCTGCTTAATTTCTGGGCCACCTGGTGCAAACCCTGCACGACGGAAATGCCCGCGATGCAAACCGCGTATGACCAACTCCGCGAGAAAGGGTTCGTGGTGCTGGCCGTCAACGAGTTGGAAGATGAAGCCAGGGTCCGCGAGCACATTCAAAGCTACAAACACACGTTCCCGGTGTTGCTCGATCGAGAAAACAAGGTGGCCAACCAGTACGGCGTCTTCGGCCTACCGGTGAGCGTGTTTATCGATCAAAGCGGTGTGGTGCAGGAATACATCAAGGGCGGACTGCTGACGGAAAGCAAGATCCACGACATTGTGAATCGGATTCAATCCGCGGCACCCGTGAGGGCGGCGGCCCTTCGCTAAGGCCTATGACCGGGACGCAGCGCATAGCGATCAGTGTGGTGTTGACCCTCTGTCTGGTGGCGCTCCAGGGGCTTGTCTACCCGCAGGTGATGGAGCACGCCTCGCAGCATGCCCATCACGGGGCAGGGGTCCACAGTACCGTGCTGTGTTCCTGGATGTGTGCGGCGGGGCAGGACCTCGATACGGCTTCCGTTCTGTTTCAAGTCGGGGACCCGCCGAACGGCGTGGCTGATCACGTCGTCTTCGAATCGTTGCCGCTCGAGAGCAGCACTGCGCGGACTTCACGGGGCCCTCCTCCATTCCACCGCTCCTGAGACATCTCAGCCATTTCGTCATCGTCGTTCATTGTATGCGCGGTCTGTGCCGCGAGGGCCTTAAGGCAGGAAGCCGCCGCTGTATCCATGATCGGAGGAAGGACCATCAATTATGCGGTGTGTAAGGAGAAGATTCGCTGCGACCCTGTTCAGTGTCCTGGTGCTGCTGAGTGCGAGTCTGGACGCGGTGCCGGCTGCTCACGCGGCCTGCGGCGCCGTGACCTGCTTCGTGGTGATCGGATCGCAGCAGCAGGTGCCCCAAGCCGGCCTGCTGACGTTTAATTCGATCTACAACTATACCCCCATGCGCTTGCTGGAGGGGACGTCGGGTATTATCCCCGCCATCAAGCAAGATGAACGCCGGATGATTTTGGATCACCATCAGGAAACTCGCACGATCACCCAGACGATGGCGTTCGATCTGAACTATGGCGTGACGGACCGATTCGCGGTGCAAGTCACCATTCCGTATCTCTGGCGGACCCATCGCCACCTGGACGGACTGGGGGAGGAAGGGGACAGCGGGAACGGCGAGCCGGTGCGGTTTGCCGACAACAACGTCGGAGACATGATTGTGACCGCGAAGTACAACATTCTGCCGACTCTGCGGAGCATGCTCATCGCGGGGTTGGGCGTTCAACTTCCGACCGGAAGCACGCAAACCAGGGACAGCGTAGGAGAAGTCATGGAAGCGCCGTCGCAATTGGGGCGCGGCAACGTGGGGTTGATCGGGTCGATCTACCAGACGTACGAACTGATCCCGCACCGGCTGAATCAATTTTCTTACGCCAGTTATCGCCATACGTTTCGGAACAACGACGGTTATCAATTCGGGGATGAGTATAACCTGAATATCGGCGCCAATCTGGTGACCGTGCCGTGGCTGGTGCTGATGGGACAGGTGAACTGGCGGTACCTGACGCATGACAATATCAGCGCCTCCCTTGAGCAATCTGCTCCGACGGGTAATGGCGGCGGGGTCGATCCGACGGTGGTCGACGCCCTCATTGCGAATCGCCGGGTGCCCGGCACCGGATCGACCTACTTGGCGTTCTCGCCGGGGTTTCAGGTCAGCTTGGAAGG
>JACQHN010000084.1 GCA_016199015.1 Nitrospira defluvii | reverse complement strand
GGACAGGGGCCGCTTTCCGCCACCGGCTTCATGGAATACGGGTCCTTCGCCTCCCTTCGTGAAGGGGGCACGGTGTCCGGGAAACAGGGGGCGGTTGATTACAGCCTCTCGCTGTCCCGTTGGGACATCTCCAGTTTTTCGGCCGTCAATTACCGGCGTGGCGCCACGGAGCGGGACTCGTACCGGAATTGGCAGGGCTCGGGCCGGATCGGCGTCGATCTTCCGTATGACGGGCGGCTGGACTTCAGCATGCGCTGGATGAATTCCGATGTGCAGCTCGACAGTCTGTCGGCGACCGCTCCGAGCGATGTCTACGGGTCGAAGATTCGGAGTCAGGAATATGTATTCAGCGGCAGTTATGAACAGCCGATCACCAGTTGGTGGTCGCAAAAGTTGACGCTGGCGCGCTCGCAGGAAGCCTCGCAGTTTCTTCCTGGAACGTTGCAGCGGAGTCTCGTGACGGGCGTCTTCAGCACGCCGTTCGGAAACCCGAACGAAACCCGCGTCCTGTCCAACCGGTTGGAGTGGCAACATAACTTCCAGATCACCAAACTGCTCTTGCTCAGCGCAGGGTATCAATTTCGCGAACAGCAGGGAGAGAACGACAGCGGGCTCACCAATCGTATCTTGAGTTCCAACGCTGGGTTCGCACAGGCGCAGTTCAACCTGTGGGATCGAGTCTTTGCGACCGCGGGCATTCGACATGACAGTTATAGCGTGTTCGGTGATGCCACCACCTATCGGCTGACCGGCGGATATCTTCACAAAGAAACCGACACCAAACTCCGTGCCGGCTATTCCACTGGATTTCGAGCGCCCAGCATGAACGAATTGTTCTTTCCCAATTTCGGCAATCCCAACCTGGGGCCGGAAAAGAGCCAAAGTATGGACGTGGGGATCGATCAGTATTTTTTCTCCAAACAGCTGAAGTTTACCGGCGGATTCTTTTGGAATCACTATCGGAACTTGATCGTCACCACGTTTGATCCGGGGTTTTGTGCGCCGTTCAGTACGTTCGGTTTCTGTCCCCAGCAGGTCGGTGAGGCCTCGACAAAGGGCTGGGAAGCCGGACTGTCTTATACCTATTCCAGTGACCGGCCATTCCTCAAGGGAGTCGTGCTGCAGGCGCAATACACCAATACCATCACGCGTGATTTGGATACCCAGACCCGCCTCCCGCGATGGCCGACCGACCAGTGGAGCGCCTCAGTCAGTTACCAGCCGATTGATCCGTTATGGATCACTTTGATCGGTCGCTATGTCGGATCGCGGTTCAATACGACCGGCGACCGGCAAAACCTGCCGGCGTTCGATGTCTGGTCGTTGGCCGTGACCTACGATGTGACGAAGCAGGTGCAGGCCTATCTCCGGGCGGAAAATCTGTTCAATGAGAAGTATGAAGAGATCGCCAGCGCCGGCACGCCGATCCGGTCGATTTTTGGTGGTGTGCGGGTTACGTTTGGCGGCAAATCATGAGGAAGGGATGAGTGCGGCTTCATGCAACGTCCTCGTGTAGTCATCGCCGGCACCCATAGTGGTGCCGGCAAGACAACGGTGACCTTGGCGCTCTTGGCGGCCTTGAAGGCCAGGGGGCGGCTTGTCCAGCCCTTTAAGGCCGGGCCGGACTTTATCGATCCCGGCCACCACCAGGTTGTAACCGGGCGGCCCTCGCGTAACCTGGATGGCTGGATGCTAGGTGAGGCCGTCAACCGCGCCATCTTCGCGCGCGCCTCTGCCGACGCGGATCTGTCCATCATCGAAGGCATGATGGGACTCTTCGACGGCAGCTCGTCGATGCATGAACAGGGCAGCACGGCCGAATTGGCGAAGCAGCTACATGCGCCGGTCGTCCTGGTGATCGACGGCAGCGCCATGGCTCGCTCGGCTGCGGCCATGGCGTCGGGGTATGCGAAGTTTGACCCTGCCTTGCAGGTGCGGGCTGTGCTTTTCAATCGGGTGCAGAGTGAAGGGCATTATCGATTGTTGCGCGACGCCGTTGAGACGAACACAGACCTGGCAGTGCTCGGGTATCTTCGGCCCGATGCCTCGGTGACAATCCCCGATCGGCATCTCGGTCTGAGGACCGCCATCGAACAAGGTCAGAGTGATCTGTATGAGCGGTTGGCTCGCTCCGCCGCAGAAACCATCGATCTGGATCGGGTGGAGGCGCTGGCTCATTCTGCCGGCGAATGGTACGGGGGAGAGCTCCCTGCCGTCATGCCGGTAGCGCATCAGCAACCGGTTCGAGTCGGCGTGGCCTATGATGCGGCCTTTTGTTTTTATTACCAGGACAACCTGGACTTGCTGGAAGCGGCGGGGGCGGAGATCGTGCGGTTTTCACCCTTGCGCGATGCAGCGCTGCCTGAAGTGGAACTGCTCTATTTCGGCGGAGGATACCCTGAGCTGTATGGTCCGACCCTGGCGGCTAACGTAGCCATGCGATCCGCTGTGCGGACGTTTGCGGAGAGCGGGGGGGCCATCTATGCCGAATGCGGCGGATTGATGTACTTGACGGAAGCCATTCGTGGATATGAAGGTGGGCGGCATGAGATGGTCGGCATCTTTCCCACCGAAGCGGTGATGCGCCAATCCGGCATGACCTTGGGCTACCGTACGGTTGAGATGACTCGATCCTGCCTGCTTGGGCAGGCCGGTACATCGCTTCGCGGACACGAGTTTCATTATTCCATGCTTGAGTCGAAGGGCGACCTGCACTACGCCTGCACCTTGTCAGATGCAGCGGGCAAGTCGGTCGGGCAAGATGGGTTGGTCAGGGGAAATACGCTCGCGCTCTATAGTCATCAGCATTTCGGCAGTCATCCGGAGGTCGCGATCAATCTGTTGGCCGCTGCGCGTCGAGCGAGCAGCCATCGCCAGCCTGTCAGGAAGGAATAAGATGACGGATCAGAACGACCATCAAGCGAAGATGCAGCGGTTGAAAGCCTCGGTCGATCGTCGGATCGAAGCGGCCCAGGAAGAGAAAGGCTTGTTGATCGTCTACACCGGTGCGGGCAAGGGGAAAACCACTGCCGCACTCGGAATGGCCTTGCGCTGTCTCGGCCATGGGATGAAGGTGGCGGTCGTGCAGTTCATCAAAGGCGCCATTGATACGGCAGAGGAGCGAGCGCTCAAGTCGTTCGGCGACCGCGTGACGTTTCTGCGCATGGGGGAAGGCTATACCTGGGAGACGCAGGATCGTGAACGCGACACGGAATTCGCCCGACAGGCCTGGGAGCAGGTCTGCAAGTTCGTGGGCGATCCGTCCTATGCCATGGTGATTTTGGACGAGTTCAACATTGCACTCCAGCAGGGGTACGTGGACGTGAATAAGGTCTTGCCATGCTTGCAGGCGCGCCCGCCGATGCAGCATGTGGTGATCACCGGTCGAGGCGCTCCGCCTGAGTTGATCGAAGCCGCAGACCTGGTGACCGAGATGAAACAGGTGAAACATCCCTTTCGCAAAGGCATCAAGGCGCAACGGGGAGTGGAATTTTGAGGAGCCTGTTTCAGCCATGAGAGGACCGGTTTCCAAAACCTGCGAAGCCTGCGGACAGGTATTCAGCTGTGGCGGCTATCAATGCTGGTGCGGAACGGTCGGCATTACAGAAGCACAGATGGATTGGATCGCGGCGCGCTTTCAGGATTGCCTCTGTCCCGGTTGTCTCAGAAAAGTCAGCGAAGGCGATGTCAGTCTTGTTCCAAAACAGGCCGATGGACAACACAGTTGAACGGATGACAGGATCATCATCCGGATGGGTCGTCGGCATCATTCAAGAGGAGGTCCGTCACGATGCTCGCAAGTTCTCAGCAGAAACAAATCATGGTCGGCATCACTCTGGCCGTTCTCATGGGGATCACTCGCGGCCGCCATTTCGCCACCGTCGAGCATTTGCCCGGCGCATCGTGGGCCGTGTTGTTCCTGGCCGGAGTCTACCTGAGACCCTTGTGGGTGTTTCCGGCTCTGCTCGCATGGGCTGCGTCCCTGGACTTCGCTGCCGTCACCTGGGCTGGGGTGAGTAGCTTCTGCATCAGCCCGGCCTATGGGTTCTATGGCGCCCTGTGGGGTGCAGGTCGCTGGTACGCCCAGCATCACCGCAACACGATGGCCACACTGCTCCCGTTGACCGTGAGTCTGTTCGCCGGTTCGGCAGTCAGTGAATTCGTTTCAAGCGGCAGTTTCTATTTTCTCTCCGGTCGCTTCGAGCAGACCCAGTGGACAGAGCTCGCGCAGCGGTTACTGGAATATTACCCACGTTCGCTCTCATCACTCCTGTTCTATGTCGGCGGTGCGGGGATCATTTACCTGTTGTCCATCGTCGTGAGTGTGCCGCAGACGCACTCTACGCAAGTCGGGTTCCCAAGGTAGCCGCGGAGCGGTGGATGGGCGAGCATGCGAGGGGATGCCATTCGTTTGAAACAGCAGGTGAATAGATCCATATCCGTTCAAACCGGCATCCAGCTCGGTGATCCACCCGATGGTCGCCCGACGTCCCAACAGCTGGGTATGCTTCGATCGACGGTCGATCCCCAGGAACCGTTTTCCATTGCCGAACGCGAGGCAGTGTATCGGGCTATTTTCGAGCGTCGAGACGTTCGCCGAAATTTCCTGCCGACGCCGATTCCCGACGAGGTGCTC
>JACQHN010000011.1 GCA_016199015.1 Nitrospira defluvii | reverse complement strand
GCCTCCATGACCACGGCCACACCATGCGCATTCAGTTTCTTCTTGAGGGTCTCTGCGATCTGCACGGTCAACCGTTCCTGTACCTGCAGGCGCCGACTGAATGCGTCCACCACCCGCGGGATCTTGCTGAGCCCCACGACTTTCTTGTTCGGCAGATAGCCCACATGACACTTTCCAAAGAACGGCAGCAGATGATGCTCGCACATACTGAAGAAGTCGATGTCCTTGACGATGACCATTTCATCATACTCGATCGGAAACAGGGCGCCATTGAGCAAATGATCGATATCCTGGCGATACCCCTGCGTCATAAACCGCATGGCCTTCGCGACCCGCTTCGGCGTATTCAGTAACCCGTTACGTTCCGGAGCCTCTCCCACGTGCAGCAGGAGTTGCGTCACCAACGCCTCAACCGGGTCCTGGCCGGTCGAGGGTTCATCCCGCGATGAAATGCGCGACCGTCTGGCGCGGTCCCCTGTGACCACTTTAGCCATGCCTGACCCCATGTTCTTTCCGCGTACCCTCTGCAGAGCCGGAATATTCGAAGTAGTTGTCTCGAGTTTCGATCACGCCGACCTTGGCTAGTTTCCCCGTCGGAATCTCCTTGACGAGCAGATCCCACATGAGCAGCACCAGATTCTCCCCGGTCGTGGTCTGGTTCGCAAATTCTACGTCCTGATTCAAATCCCGATGATCAAAGCGCTGCACCACCGTTCGCTCGACGATGGCATCAAGCCGTTGTCCGTCCAGCACTTCGTGGGTAATCGGATCGATGTCGCCTTTGACGGACACAAACACCACATAATTGTGTCCATGTCCATTCGGATTGTTACATTTGCCAAAGACGGCCCAGTTCTCCTCAGCCGACAGTTCGTCGGTATGCAGACGGTGCGCCGCGCAGAAACGATAGCGGCGGGTGATCGTGGCCTGAGACATTGAGCAGCTCTCCTGAAGATTGGTCAGAACAAACAAGCCGGGAGGACTCCCGCATATATGAGGAGCCACTCCCGGCTTGCTGCTTCACTCAACGAGAAATCTGCACCCCGGTTGTACGATAACCGGAAATTTCTTACGCACTGAAAGAACTGCCGCAACCGCAGGTCGTCTTCGCTTGCGGGTTCTTAATCGAAAATCCTGATCCCTGCAGACTGTCGACATAATCGACTTCCGCGCCCTGGAGCAGCGGAGCGCTTTGGGAATCCATGATGACTTTCACGTCACCCTTCTCGATGACCGTATCGTCGTCGGCCATTTTGGATTCAAAAGCCATCCCGTATTGATAGCCGTGGCACCCGCCGCCACGAACGTACACCCGCAGACCAACCACATCTTTTTCCTCGGCCATGAGTTCTTTTATCTTCTGCTCTGCCAATTGCGTAATCGTCACCATAGTGGATCCTCCTTGTGAGCTACGTGTTCCGCACGTTGTGTCAGTGTACCATCTCTCGGAAGCTTACGGAAGTCCGGCGCCCCTTTTCCCTACCTCAATCGAGGCCGCCGATGTGGGCTGCACCCATTTGGTTTCCGGAACTCGAACCACGACGTCACCCAATATCTTCGCCTGGCAGCCAAGCCGATGCCAAGGCTCAGAGAGGGCTTCGCGATCCAACAGATCCTGTTCGTCAAAATCAATCTCGGACAGATTGTTCTCGCCCATCTGCACTTCAACGCGACACGTCGTGCAGGACGCGTTGCCCCCACAGTCATTGTTCAGCTCGAACCCGAGAGCCTTCGCTGCCTCCAACAATGTGAGGTTCGCCTCAACCTCTCCGCTTTTGCCCTCCGGATGGAGAAAACTCACACGCGGCATGCGACCACTCCTTTAAGCACTTGAGCCGACTCCGGCCTGGGCCGGCTGAAATGGACAGCGCTGCAACCGAATATGCTCCTCAAATTCGTGCTGGAACAACCGGAGACTGCTTTGCACCAACACTGCCGCCCCGGTGATGAGCGTGCAATATCCTGTCCCCTTCACGAATCCACAGAGCTGCAGCAAAGAATCGAGATCTTTTTGGCTTCCCTCTCCCCGCTCGATTTTTTCGACCAAGGTCGCCAAGTTGATCGTGCCCATACGGCATGGAGGGCACTGCCCGCAACTCTCACCCTTAAAGAAGTTAGAGTATTTGAGCGTGGCCGCGACCATGCAGGTGGCATCATCGATCACGATGGTCCCCGCAGAGCCCAGGCCGGTTCCGGCCTTCTTGAGCGAATCGAAATCCATAGGGAGATCAAGCTGGTCCGCCGTCACCATCGAAAATGCAGGGCCGCCGGGAAATACAGCTTTGATCTTGCGTCCGTTTGCGACACCACCGCCGCACGTCTCGATGAGGTCTCGGATGGTGATCCCCATCGGCATTTCATACACACCGGGCCTATTCACGGCTCCGCTGAGCGAAAAGAGCATCGTCCCAGGACACTTCTCCGTGCCCACCTGAGTAAACCACCCGGCGCCGTTTCTCAAAATTTGCGGGATATTGCAGAGCGTCTCGACGTTGTTCACTAGGGTCGGCTTGCCGTACAGCCCAAAATCGGTCGGATAGAACGGCGGCTTTTGCCGTGGCATCGCCGGACGTCCTTGCATCGACTCCAACATCGCCGTCTCTTCACCCGCCACATAGCTGCCATGGCCGGAAAACACTTCGAGTTCGAGATCGACACCCGTACCAAGAATGTTCTTTCCCAACAGTCCACGTTCCCGCGCCTGGGTAATCGCCTTCCTCAGGTTGGCTTCTTCTTCCTCATACTCGTGATTCACGTAGATATAGGATGCTTTGGCATTCACAGTTCGAGATGCAATGAGGCAGCCTTCGATCAGCTGGTGAGGGATATGCTTCAGGAGGTGGCGGTCCTTGAAGGTGCCCGGTTCATGCTCCCCGGCGTTGCAGACAAAGTACCGCTCCTTCACCCGATGGTTGAGGACTTTGTCCCATTTCGTGCCGGTGGGGAAACCAGCTCCTCCACGCCCACGTAAGCCGGCCTTCTTAATCTCTCCGACAATGTCGTCCGGCGTGAGCTCTTTCAAACACTTCCGCCAAGCCTCATACCCACCGATTCGGAGATAGGGATCAATTTCCCAGGGAGCGCCTTCAAGCTTCTGCAATACCCTTGATTGAGGTAGGGTCACGTTGTTCCCTTTCGGGGGTAACACCCCCAGGTTAGCAGGAATGTACTATACGGCTGCCCTCCCGGAGCCGTCAAGCCAAGTTGGCCTGATTAGGCCTGAATCTCAATCGGTTAGGGCTGATAGGCCTAGGAGCCTGTCCAACATTGACCGTTCTACTGCGGCGAACGATCCGCGACCATCTGCGTCGTTCTCGGCCCCGAAAAATCCTCAATGGATTCCAGCGAATACACCTCCGGTTTTTCCGGGCCTGCGGCCTCGCATCTGGCCGCACCTCCTTCG
>JACQHN010000101.1 GCA_016199015.1 Nitrospira defluvii | reverse complement strand
GTATCGGTATCATCCGCTCTTCCGTGAATTCTTGCTCCATCGTGCTCGACAGGTATTTAGGCCTGAAGAGCTGGAGGAGATTCAACGGGCTGCAGCCAGATTGCTTGTGAACGCAGGTCGGATTGAGGATGGTGTAGCGTTGCTGCAGGCAGCGGAGGATTGGGAAAGCCTCGCGGGGGTCATTATTGCAGAAGCAGCCAACTTGGTCGAGCAAGGACGCATCCAGACGCTGGAGAATTGGATACGGGCCATCCCCAAAGTGGTACGCAATGAAGTTCCCTGGTTGACCTTTTGGCTTGCAACCACCAGAGTGGCGTTTAACCCTGATGAAGCCTACTCCCTCTTTGAGCAGGCCTTTGACCAATTTCGATTGCATGGGGATCGCGTCGGAGTTTTGTTGTCCTGGTGTGGGGGCATCCGCGCAATCCTGATCCGCTGGGCTAACATGAGCCGTCTGAATAAATGGTTGGAAGTGTTTCCGATCATCCATCCGGAAGGGACGCCCTATCCATCCATTGAAGTGGAAGCGCACGTCGCGGATTGTATGGCCGGTGCCATCATGCAAGGGCAGCCGTACCGAAGCGACGCAAGATCTTGGTTGGACCGTGCCGTTCTCCTCAGCGATCATCTTTCACCGGCCGTGCAGACCGGGTCGCGGTACATGACGGAAATCTATTACCTGTGGCTAGGCGATTTTTCAGCGGCCAGGGCAGGCCTTGCCCAATTCTCCCGCCTGGCCCTGTCGCGTAATTGGAATCCAATCACGACCATATTTTTCCACGCAACGAGTGCCACTCTGGCATGGTTTGACGGCGAGTTCGACCTCTGTCGCACGCACTTTTTGAAGGCAAGAGACCTCGTACACCAATCGGGTCTTCATGTGTGGGATGGTCTCCTTCTAAGTCAGGGGGTTGCAGGCGAGTTGCTTGCCGGGAACTTGCCTGCTGCGGAGGCCCTCTTGAAAGAAGAGGATGCTGCCACGGCTCCGCTTGGGGGGATCCATCGGGCCCATTTTTTACACCTCGCTTCTTGGCTCAAACTCTTGCAGGGAGAATTTCAAGAAGCTTGGATACAGATACAACAGTCGTTGAACATTCTCGCCGTGGAAGGCGGGCACATGTTCGGCGAAGGCGCAAATGGGATTGTGGCTGTTCATGCTCTCCGTGAACTAGGCCGGGCGTATGAAGCTGCCCAGTGGCTCGAGCGGGTCATGCAGCTTGGTGATCGGATGCAGAGCGATCTCTTCCGATTCGCGGGAGGGGTGCTTGCCGCGCAGTTGGCTTTTGATCGGAAGGATGAGACGACCGGGTTGACTGCACTTCGAAAGGCGTTGTCGATCGGGGAAGCCGGAGGGTTCATGCAGTACCCCGGAATGCAGCAGGATCTGATGGCACAGCTCTGTGCCAAAGCTCTGGAAGCTGGCATCAAGGTGCCGTTCGTGCAACGCATGATCCGGAAGCATCGGTTCACACCTCCGCCACAAGCGAGGGAGATCGAGACCTGGCCTTGGCGAGTGAGAATTCGAGCGCTCGGGGGATTCACCATTGAGATCGACGGTCAGCGGTTGGAGAAACACCGCAAAGCTCCGCATCGGCTGTTCGATCTGCTGAAGGCGATTATCGTGCGCGGTGGCGAGGGGGTGCCGATCGAGCGATTGGCTGACCTGCTCTGGCCTGAGGCCGATGGCGACGCGGCCCAAGAAAACTTGAAGAAGTCCATCGCGCGGCTGCGTGGTCTGATGGGAGTCGACGAAGCGATCCAATGGCAAAAGGGCAAAGTGTCCCTCAATCGCGCGCTCTGTTGGGTCGACGCCTGGGCCTTCGAGAGCTGCGTCAAACGCGATGAAGCAGGGGCAGCGAGCCGAGGACCGCAGGGTGACGGTCGCGCCGAGACGCAGGCCCTCACCCTGTATGCCGGGCCGTTTTTAGCATTGGACGATGTGCCGGGGTGGGCCGCCTCTTACCAAGCCAGCCTCCGCAGTCACTGGGTGCGGCTGATCACGCGCCGCAGCGACCTGCATGAGGCGGGAACTCCTCTCGACGGTGTGGTGCGCGAACTGGAAGAGGCAATTGACGTCGATCCTGTCGCCGAGCCGTTGTATCAACGGCTCATTCCGCTCCTGTTGACGAACGGACGACGGGCCGAAGCAGCCGCGCAGTACCATCGTTGTCAATCGGCGCTGGCACGCTGGGCTGATCGCCTGCCTTCCGCTGAGACACAACAGCTACTGCATGTCTTGTGTCCCCCTTAGCGTTGCGGCCACTTATACCCGCTTCGTCACGGTCGCCATCTTCAAACGTCCTGAGCGATTGAGAGTTCGAACCCTTCCAGGGAGTGAATTCCTGTCAGCCGGAAGACCTTGCCGGACAGGGAGAGGATGTGAGACCATCTTCCCACGTCTATCGGTGAGGTCGAATGGGGTCACGGTCCCGAACCCTCGCGAAACTCACGCCGCCGACACTGCCGGTGGTGCTCAAGCGACTTCAGCTGTTTCGTCTCCTCGACAAGTCCCGCACACGTCCACTCACGTGGATCACGGCGCTTCCCGGCGCGGGGAAAACCACATTGGTGGCCAGCTATCTCAAGGCGCGACGCCTGCCGGTGTGCTGGTATCGCCTCGATGAAAGCGACGCCGATCCCTCATCTTTCTTTCACAACCTGAGCATTGCCGCCAAAGTTTTGGCCCCCAGATATCGGAGGCCGCTGCCAATCCTCACGTCGGAGTACGCGATGGGGCTTCCGACCTTTGCGCGACGGTTCTTTCGGGAGCTCTGTGCGCGCTTGCCCGGCCGTTGTGTCCTGGTGCTCGACAATTACCAGGAACTTTCCGCGACAGCGGCGCTGCACCAGCTCCTGTGCTGTGCCATACAGGAAGTGCCAAGATCTATCTCGATGATCGTGATGAGTCGTCAGACGTTTCCGGCTGCCATGGCCAAGCTTGAGGCTGATCGGACGTTATCCTTGATCGGCCCTGAGAGACTCGAGCTCTCAAAAGCGGAGGCCCGGGCAATCGTGTTGCTCCATACGCGGCAGCGACCTGGCAGGTCGACGAAGGCTTTTGTCGATGCGCTGTACCGTCAGATGGGAGGATGGGCGGCAGGAATCGTGCTCATGTTGGAGCATGCACAAGGCAGGGACTCGGCGCTCTCTGCACAGGCGGGCAAGACACCGGACGTGGTTTTTCAATATCTGGCTGGTGAGGTGCTGGAGCGACTTGCGCCGGAGGTACAGCAGTTGCTGCTCAAAACAAGCATCCTCTCCGATATCAGCGTGCCGCTAGCGGAACGTTTGTCGAAGCTGTCCCATGCCGGCGAGTTGCTCGCGTCACTTCATGCTTCGCGGTATTTTACCGAACGTAGGCAGGGCCAAGAACCTTGGTACCGGTATCATGCTCTCTTCCGGGATTTCTTGCGGCACAGGGCGCGACAGGCTTTCAGTGCTGCTGAGTTGCGCGCGCTGCAACAGACGGCAGCAAGGGAGCTGGTGCAGGCGGGCCGTATCGAGGATGGGGTGGTGTTGCTTCAAGAAGCGGAGGACTGGAAGGAGCTCGGCCTGCTGATTCTTGCACAGACGGAGACCTTGATCGCAGAGGGACGTATACAAACGCTGGAGGGATGGATACGGAGTATTCCCGAGACTACTCGCGATGATTGGCCCTGGCTGACCTTTTGGTTGGGGACTACCCGCATGCCGTTCAACCCTGACGAGGCCTACGTACTCTTTGAGCGAGTCTTCGAGCAATTTCGCGCGTGCGGAGACTACGTCGGCATCCTCCTGGCTTGGAGTGGGGCCGTTCAGAGTGTCCTGTTTCGCTGGGCGGATATGGACCGGCTTACGAAATGGATGGAACTGTTTCCAGTCATCCATCCTGAGGGGACAAGCTATCCTTCGATTAAAATAGAGGCACAAGTCACGATCAGTATGGCCAGCGCCATTGTCATGTATCAGCCTGATAGGCCCGATACTCGAGTATGGTTAGGACGGGCGCAATCTCTCATAGATCACCTGCCACCAGCCTTACTCGTCGGAACGCGGTATATGTTCGATGTCTATTATCTGTGGGTTGGAGACATTCCAGCGGCCGAGAGAGGACTCACGCAGTTTCGAAATTTCGTACGCACCAGGCCGGCCGCACCGATGGCGTGGATTCTATACCATGTAATGGAAGCGGTGCTTGGATGGTATAAGGGCGAATTCGACCAGTGCCGCGAGGCGGTGCGCAAGGCTCGAGCGATCGCCAACGAATCAGGGGTGCACATTTGGGATCCACTCATCCTCGGACAAGCCACATACGCCGAACTGTTTGCCGGAAATCTTGCTCTCGCGGACGATCTGCTGAGGGCGCAGGCTGCGGTTGTGGAGCGGACCGGGGGGATTTATGAAGGGCATTTCGAATTCCTCAAGGCGTGGTTGCTGTGGTTACAAGGTGATAGTGCGAAGGCTTGGGCGCATATGGATCGTTCGATTGAGATCTTCCACAAAGAGGGCAACCCGAAATTTCCGATCGCGTTGAGCGGCGCGCTTGCGGCCAGCATTTTGTCCGCGCTGGGCCGCGGCATCGAGGCTGCGCATTGGCTGAACCGAGTGAGAGTCATTGGGGAGGAGATGGAGAGTGATCACCTGAGGTTTGGGGCCTGGATGATCAGTGCACACGTCGCATTCGAGCGAGGAGACGAAACCGCGGGACGAGACGCGCTGCGCAAGGGGCTGTCCATTGGACAAGCTCGTGGGTTGATCCAGCATCCGGGTTGGGACCCTCGCACCATCACTCGACTCTGTGCCCAAGCCTTGAAAGCGGATCTTGCTGTTCCATTCGTCCACCGGCTCATTCGAACGCATAATCTCAAGCCTGGTCCTGAAAGCATGGAGATGGAAGCCTGGCCCTGGCCGGTGAAGATTTATACGCTGGGCAAGTTTGAGATTCTGATCGACGGGCAACCTCTCGAAAAGAAACGCAAGGCGCCGCACCGACTGCTTGAGCTCTTGGCCGCCATCATTGCCTTCGGCGGCCAGGCAGTTCCGGTCTCCCGCCTGACCGATGCCTTGTGGCCGGAGGTAGACGGCGACCAGGCGCAGGAGAATTTCAAGAAGTCGATGACGCGCTTGCGCCACTTGTTGGGAGTCGAGAACGTGATTCAGTGGCAGGACGGCAAGGTCTCACTCAACGGCGAGCTGTGTTGGGTCGATGCGCTGAGCTTCGATGCGTTGGTAAAACAGGCCGACACACGAGCGGCGACAGCCGGATCGAACAAGCACGTCCAACACGACAGTCGGGCGGCCGCACTGTATACGGGCCCGTTTCTCGGGTTAGAGGACTGTCCCTCCTGGGCGGTTCCCTATCGAGACCGGCTGCGGGACCGCTACGTCACGCTCATCCTGCGACACTGTGACGAACTCAACAGGAAGGACAAGACCACGGAGGTCGTCCATTGTCTCGAACAGGCGATTGAGGTCGATCCGGTCGCCGAGCCGCTGTATCAACGACTGATTCCAATCCTGGCGTCGAATGGGCGGCAGACTGAGGCGGCCGCTCTGTACCACCGCTGCCGCAAGGCCGTAGCGGCTCATCTCGGCAGCCCACCGTCTGCCGACCTGGAACGTGCCTACGCCGCGCTCCGCAAGCCCACGTCCCGCTGATCCTGGTCGGAAAAGACCGTCACGCGTTCTCGGTCATACGGTAACCACGCACTCTCCACTCTGCAAGATCCTTCCGGTCATTCAGCGTGCCATGCCTGTTACAGGGGGAGAAACACGATTTTCCCCTGCCACTCTTCAGGCGCGGTGGTCTCCGCGATGAGGACCAGCTCCTCAATGACGTTCCCCACCCGAATATCCTGTGGGACCAGGATCAACCCCGCCATCGGACGTTCCGCGCGCAGTCTGTCCTCCGCGCGAGCCCGCATCGTGCTGCAATCGTGTGAGATGACCACGCGGTTCTCGACCGCTGCGCGTTCCAGCACGGCGTCATCCGCCGTTTCACCCAGCCCCGCTTCTAGAACCGTCGCAGTATTGAGTGCCGGCGCCCGCCTCCGCACGCCGCGGACAATCCTTCCGTTGCAATCTTCGTCGAAGAGAAACCGAAGGCCTCTCACGCGCGTGCTGGGGGGAGCGCGCGTCTGGCGGCGATGCGCCGTCTCAGCTCGGTGAGGAAGGCGCTCTGACGCGTCTGGAGATCGTGGCGCATCGCCTTGGCGGATTGGTCGCGCTCCATCAGATAGGCGTCAATGATGTTACGGTGCGCGAGGTAATAGGCCAAGACGCTGTAGACCCGGGCGAGATCCAAGGAGGGAAAATCTAGGCAGATTTCTTCAGGCGTGGCGCCATCCTGAAAGGCCCGTACCACACTGTCGAGGGACATACGCGTTCCTGCCACCCGAATGACGCCTTCCGGCAGACGAACCAGAAACTCCGGCAGCGGTATCGTATCATCCATGTGGTGCATGGTAATCCTGCCGAGAGGAATTCGCAACTCCCAGGAGAAAACACGCGCGTAAGAGTCCGTTCCCCGCCCCTCTGCTGAAAAATCCGATTCCCGTGCCCCTCCGCGCGAATTTGTCTCCCGATCTGTCCCGCGCGCCCGTGGTGTACTGCGTCCCGGATAATGGCAAGCTCTGTCAAGGCATGATGAACGAAAACATGGCATGACGCTTTGGAATGGCCTGCGTGGTCGGCGCGCTCATGGTGGCTGTGATGCTGCTGTCGTCGGATCGACTCGGTGAATCAGCGGCATGCCACGTCGCAGCACATCAGACCAACGAACTGGACCAGATTCTTCTGATCCTGCAGGAAGAAGTGAGTGTGCTGGAGGTCTCGTCACAGTAAACGGGCGCGCCGACAACAGAGTGTGCCGCCGGCTGCAGGGAGGCGTCGCAGCAAACAACGGAAGGCCGGTATCGCTTCTCCAGCTGCCGTGCGGCGCAACGAGAATACGGAACGCCGAGGCCGGAGAATCTGGCTGCTGGAGATCGATACGCTGGGCAAGGTTGAGATTGTGATCGACGGGCAGTCTCTCGAGACGAAACGCAAGGCGTCGCATCGCTTGCTCGATCTACTGAAGGCGATCGTGGCTTTCGGGAGCGAGGAGGTCCCCGTCGCCAAATTGAGTGATGCCTTGTGGCCAGACGCCGATGGCGACGCCACACAGGAAACGTTCAAGAAATCGTTAGCGCGCCTTCGACAGCTCCTTGGCGTCGAGGAGGTCGTTCAACTCCAGCATGGATGTGTTTCACTGAATCGTGAACTCTGTTGGGTCGATACGTTGGCCTTCGAGGTTGCCGTGAAGCGACGAGAAACACAATGCGCGGCTGAGATTTCTGACAAGAGACTCGGCCAAGATGGTCTCGGCATCTCGACCTATAAGGGGCCATTTCTTGGCCTGGATACATGCCCGCCTTGGGCCAGTCCGTACCGTGAATCCTTGCGTCGCCGTTTCGTGCGCTTGTGCCTCTGTGAGGCTGAGCGGGCACAGGCAGACCAACAGGTAGATTTAGCCAGGCGCAGACTGGAGCAAGCGATCGAGGTAGACCCGCTCGCAGAGCCGATCTACCAGCGACTGATGTTGCTTCATAAGGCGAATGGGCATCATGCGGAGGTAGCGGCTCTGTATGATCACTGTCGTTTCGCCCTCGGTCGCTGGGCCGGCCTCCGGCCTTCCCCTGAAACCGAAGTCATTCTTCACAGCACATAATTCTCTTTGTACAAAACTCCTTCCAAAGCGTAGCCAAAATTTATCGCATCTACGTATTACCAGTATTCTTTTTTCTGAGTTTGTCCCCCCATCTGTCCCCCGTCCAAGTGTAGACAGGGCTCGTGAAACGTGCTGCTCGCGTCAACGTTGTGAGTTGGCAAGATCGTTCGCGCGAGTGGATGCACGGCTCGGGACGCATTCAAACAAAGGAGGGAAAAGATGGAGACGAAATTTCGTGCGGTTCGACAGCTTCACACTCCCGGCTAAAAATGGGCCGCAGAGCGTATCGCTCACCACCAGATGCTTCGTTAATACAACTTCATGGTGAAGGGAGAGTGGCTATGCCATCAGGAAGATTCCGAGTTACTGTTAATGGGTTCGTGTGCACAAATCAAACATGGGATGACGCATTCAATTGGGACGGGAAGGCAGATGAAGTATTCATAGCAGTTGGTTACAAGAGGGCGAACAAGTCGGGTGTAATCTTAGAATCAAAAGAGCCTGATCAAACGCCAATCATGGGCGATACGTGGAATCTACCGAACCGAGTACAGGCAGGAAGTGCGTGGGGGGAACGAGGGGGGATAATATCCGGCGACGCATTCCCGACACGTACTCCATGGCTCAGATCACAGGAGCCTCAGGTAGATCGAAACTGGCCCCCGTACAAGGTGTGGGAAGGTAATCTTGCGCAAGGAGATGACGCGGTGTTTATTACGCCGACAATCTGGGAATGGGATCCTGGTCAGGACTTTTGGACTGGTCTGATCGATTGGTTTAGGAAGACTGATGATAAATTCGGAAAGAGAGCCAAAGAAATTTTTGCAGGACAGTGGCCTGCGATTGGCTGGATCTTTGATGCAGCCTCCTTGGGCATACAAGCTTTGGCGACGATTCCAGGAATGTGGTCGATCGGTGGAAAGTCTATGAATCGACCGATCGGTTGCCAGCGCAAACCAGGAGATCCAGACGGTGTGTTGTTTAATCCGCAGACACTAGTATTGACTTATGACATGGCAATGCTTCTGCAAGCTGAGAACCCACACGGCAAGGGTAATGGAATACTCAGTATTCGTTACAGTGACGATCCGTTTCTAAAGGGAGACTACACAGTCTATCTTCAGGTTGATACTGTTCCAGGACCAGATACTTTGGTCGATCCCTTTCCAGACCTTTCCATCGTTCGAGAAACTTCCCGCCCCGAGGTTTATGTCATTGTCGGGGGGGCCAAGTTTTGGATTCCGGATCCCCCAACGTTGTTCCGTCTTTACGGGGGGTGGGCGGCCGTGAGAGTGGTCCCAGATGGCCAACTTCGCAATCTCTCGTCGATCCCAAAGGAAGGTACGATAGTGAGGGAGGAACATTCGGCTCCTGTATGGCGAATCGAAGGCAATCAAAAACGGCATATCACTACTCCGACTGTGTTGGCGCGGTACGGCGGATGGAGCTATGTGCGTGTGGTTCCTGACAATTCGTTGGCCATGATCCCAACGGGGCAGCCGATCAACTAACTCCACCTGTAGCGCCTAACGATCCCAAGGCAGGCGGCTTGGACCTGGCGTGGCACGAGCGACCGACTTGAATGAATGAATGATTGTGTTGGATTTTCAGGAAGATGATTCGAGTCGGTCATCGTGCCACGGTCGGTTGCACCCGAGCACAGTGCGTCGAACTGTTCAATTAGGCCCATCGACTCTTCATAGAAAGAAAATCATAAGCCATCATGGACAACCGGGAAGCTCTGAGAGATCTCCTGCTTGAAGACTATCGGTACCGCGCTGATGCGATGAGGCATAGCGAACAGTCCGGGGAAACACGCGTCAACATCTTCGTGGGGCTCGTGACGTTGGTGGCTGGGGCGGTCGTTGCACTCAGTAACGCGGAACATGGCCCGAATGCGCACTTGCTTCGATTGATCATTGTAGGCGCGCTGGTCGTGCTGGT
>JACQHN010000100.1 GCA_016199015.1 Nitrospira defluvii | reverse complement strand
GATCAGGACTATTACTTGATTCCTGAGGTCCGGTACAGCATCAGCGACAATCTGTGGATGTCAGCGACCGGGAATATTTACGGAGGACGTCGCCCCACGACCTTCTTTGTGCAGTTAGACGCGAACGACAATCTCGCCGTGACAGTGCGGTATGAATTCTGACACAGATCGTGTGGGAGGCGGCCGCAGATGCCCGTTGTGAATGTTTTTGAACAGCATGCGCAGGAATATGACGACTGGTTCGATGGGCACGAGTCGGTTTTTCAGGCTGAAGTCGCCGCGCTTCGGAAGTTCATCCCCGTCACGGGAATGGGCATAGAAGTCGGTGTTGGAACCGGGCGCTTTGCGGTCCCGCTTGGTATCCAATTTGGAATCGATCCAAGCCGACGCATGCTGCACATCGCTCGGCAGCGTGGCCTTCGGATTTGCCAGGCAGTTGGGGAACGGCTGCCATTTTGCGATAGGCAATTTGACACTGTGCTGCTTGTGACCGTCATTTGTTTCGTGGATGACGTGCCGACCTTGTTCCTTGAACTCAGTCGAGTCCTGAAGCCAGGGGGACACCTGATCATCGGCTTCATCAATCGGGACAGCGAGCTGGGTCGGCGCTACCAGCGGCGCAAGGAGGCGAGCGCGTTTTATCAGGAGGCGCGGTTCTATTCGGCAGAGGAGGTGGCAAGCTGGGTGAAAGAAGCGGGCTTTGGTTCGCTGCGATTCTGCCAGACGCTGTGTGGGCCTTCAAATGACCTATCAGCGGCGAACCAGGACGTGCGCGAAGGCCATGGCGAGGGTTCATTCGTTGTGCTCAGCGCGAGAACAACGACAGGGAAAGGCTGAGGCTCAGGTTGAGCATCACCGGAGCGGATCGAGTCGTCGCGTACCCGTAACCTCAATCTGAGCCTTGTTTGTAACCGAGTGAGGTGAGCCATGAAAATTCTCTTTATTCTGAACGATGCGCCCTACGGCTCCGAGAAGCTGTACAACGCGCTCCGGCTGGCCATGAAGTTGCAACAGGAGCACGCTGAGGCGGAGGTGCGGGTGTTTCTGATGGCAGATGCCGTCACTGCGGCGTTGCCAGGCCAGACCACGCCGCAGGGCTATTACAACATCGAACGGATGCTTAAGGCGGTTGTGAGCAAGTAGGGGCAAGTCAAGGCGTGCGGCACGTGTATAGAAGCGCGCGGACTGGAGAAGGTGGCCCTGATCGAAGGCGTCGAAGTCAGTACCATGAGCCAACTGGCTCAATGGGTCATGGACTCCGAAAGGGTACTGACGTTCTGATGGGCAAGCAGCCGATTCGACGAGAGGGAACGATCACCGGCGACGAGTGGTCCGATGGGTAGTTGCAAGACCGACCCCATTTCCCCGCTTTTCTATCAAGCGCTGACACCTTCTGAGTGCAAGGTCAAGAACTGACCCCATCTTCCGCCCATCTTCCGCCATCTTCCGTACTTGACCGGGAGGTCAGGCAGCCGAGTACCGCACCACATCAACGGCAAACCGTCGCACAGCTTCGCCGGCCCCCTTGGCCAATCGTTCCATTTGCTTATAGACCGGAGCCTCGAAGTACCTTTCTCCGCACTGGGTGCAGACTCCGGCGGGCACATGTTCGATGATCTTGAGATCGTCTCCCCACCAGAAATCCACGCTCGTGGGCTGCTGCACCACCTTGCCTTTACAAAAGTAGCAGGACTGCATCATCGTTCACCGCCCTTCTTCCTGGTTCGCCAGTCAGCTTCCCATTCTTCGAGATTCGGCTCATAGGCCGTAATTACCAAGAGCTGATCGTCCTCTGTCTTTCCACAGACCACATGAAGCGGCCGTCCCGCCGGCGTGATGCCGAGAACCAGGCATGATGGTCCGCGCGGATCGTCCGGATAGTCCTCGATGATCGCTCCATGATGAATGGCCTCCTCGATCGTCTCGAGAGAAATCTTTCTTCTCCGGAGCTTTTCGGTATGCGTGAACGAGACAACAGAGCGTCCACTGAGAATCAACCTCCGGATGTCTTCGATGTCCATTCAGAGATGCTCGGATTCCACCGAGGATGAAACGATCCACCGTGTTCCTCAGATTGCGCGAGCAAAGTGTACAGGTGAACGGTGGAACGTGCAACCCGATTGTCGGCTCGCACAAGCGGGACAGATCCCCACGGCGCGTGGACTCGCTCTCACCGCTCCTCAAACATGATATTGCCACAAAGCGGCCGCCTCGGATTCGCCAATTGGAATCGGGGTCCGGCATGACCATTGACTCAAAGCGCAGCAATCGAGTCGACGAGATGGGAACGCTCACAGCGGTGAGGTGTCAGATGTTGGATTGCAAGACTTCACTTCTCCTCCGCCGAGTCTGCGATTCTCGCATCTCAGTGATCCCGCTCCGATCGACGTACCTACCGAGTGGCTTACGTGGGTCGATCAGCCGCTCTTCGAGCATGAACTCACCACGGTACGCTCCTGTGTGAATCGCCAGCAACCCTTCGGGACGACAGACTGGCAAACGGTGACCGCGACCACTTTGGGCCTGGAATCTACGCTGCGCCAGCGCGGACGGCCAAGAAAATCCCCGGAAAAGTAGCCTGTCCCCTTTTCCTTTCCTTTCCCCTCATCATGAGCGATCCATCCGTATGATCCATTTTTCTTGGAAGGAGATTCTGGGATGGCTTATACTGATGCCGTCGCTTCCGACGGAGGGCTACCATGGATATCGTCACCACGCAGCACATCGAGAGTTCACCGGAAGTTGCAGGCGGCAGGCCCCGGATAACCGGACATCGAATTACCGTACAAAACGTCGTGATCTGGCATGAACGTATGGGGCTGAGCGCGGACGAGATCGCCTCCAATCACGGATTGTCCTTGGCCGATGTGTACGCCGCCCTGGCGTATTACTACGATCACCGCCAAGCAATAGACGAGGCCATCCTGGCCGACGAATCCTATGTCGCCGAATTGCGGAGCCAGACCAAGTCCAAGCTGAGCGGAACAATCGGTGGCTGACCGGCTCAGGTTCTACATGGACGAGCATGTCCCGAAAGTCGTGACGGAAGGATTGCGTAGGCGAGGCGTGGATGTCATCACGGTCCAAGAACTCGGCTTGTGCAGGCAGCCGAGGATGTGCGACATCTGGAACGCGCTGCCCAAGATGGCCGCGTCGTGTGTACCCAGGATGCAGATTTTCTTCGACTGCACGCATTCGGCCTCCCGCATCGAGGCATTGTGTACGCGCATCAACAGACACCGGTGTCCCAGATTCTACGGTCCCTCATGCTACTCCACGATGTATTGTCCCCCGACGACATGGTTCGTCACGTCGAATTTCTCTGACCGCGCCCTCGGCGAATTCGTCATCGAAGGCATCACAACCACCATCCCGCTCCACACGCGCATCTTCAACGACCCAGCTTTCCCAAAAGGCCACGTCTCCACGATGTGCCTCGAACGTCTGGCCGGGCACTCCTCCTGATCGCGGTCTCCGCTCCTTGTCTCCCATTCCCCATGCACATTGCTGCGCTATGATTGACCGATCACCCCATCCCCGCAATGGCACGCCGCGCGCGCCTCTTCGCTGCAAGGGCGAGCAGCCGATGCGACGAGAGGGGAACGATCACTGGTGGCGAGTGGTCCGATGGGTGGTTGCAAGACCGACCTCGTCTAGTCGTAAGCCTTTGTCTCCAGCCCGGCTTG
>JACQHN010000083.1 GCA_016199015.1 Nitrospira defluvii | reverse complement strand
TGGCCATGGTATTGGCGGTGAACTGGCCGCCGCAGGCGCCGGGGCCCGGACAGGCGTGATCTTCCAGGTCCTTCAATTCCGCATTCGTCATGGTGCCGGCGGCATGTTTGCCCACCGCTTCGAAGACGTCTTGAATCGTGACGTCGTGCCCTTGAAATTGTCCCGGCATGATGGACCCGCCGTAGATCATGAGCGAGGGAATGTTCAGGCGGCAGAGCGCCATGACGGTGCCTGGAATGGTCTTGTCGCAGCCTGACAGCGCCACGACGCCGTCGAACAGGTGACCGCGAGCGACCAGCTCGATGGAGTCTGCAATGACCTCCCGACTGATCAGCGACGCCTTCATGCCCTCCGTGCCCATGGAAATGCCATCGGACACGGCGATGGTGTTGTATTCGATCGGGGTGCCGCCGGCTGCGCGGATCCCAGCCTTCACCCGCTCGGACAAGCGGCGGAGGTGATAATTGCAGGGCATGACTTCAATCCAGGTATTGGCGATGCCGATCAAGGGGCGCTCAAGGTCGGCGTCCGTGAAGCCGACCGCTTTCAGCATGGCGCGAGCGGGGGCGCGGCCTGGTCCGTCGAGTAAATTGTGGCTCTTGTGTCGGGGGTCGATCGTCATGAAAACTCCTTCATCTACGGGACTGAAGTCTACCGTTCGACATACCGCTATCCGGTGGGTTGCAAACTTTCGCACAGATGAGCGTGAAGGGTCAATCTGTCGGGGCTGAGATCGCTGTGGACTCGAAGGAGAACCCACAGAGGGTGTGTGGCACGAGCAGGGTGAAGGGGGAGGGCGAAGGAACGAGGCAGGGCAGCATCCAAAGATGCTACCCTGCCGAACGGGCTTAGTGTTTCTCTTTTTTGTCTTTCTTCTCGTGTTTCTCGTGTTTGGCTTCCGTATCGATGATGGTTCCCGTTGCGGCATCGATATGGACTTCCGTGACCTTGCCGTCGGCTCCCAGCACTTCAACTTCCCAGACCGTCTTGTCGTGCTTTTTTTCGAGCTCTGCCTCGACCACGGTGCCGGGCACCTTCTCTGAGGCCGTCTTGATGGCCTGGTCGATGGTCACCTTGGCGTCCTTCACCAACTCCGCGACATGGCCTTCTTCCTCCTTGCCCTTTTTGCCCTTATCGCTCCAGGCAGGGGTACTCGTGAAACAGAGCGCACCGACTATCAGTGCCGGTAATGCGAGATGCTTGATCATCATGACCTCCGATCGTATGCTGAGCAACGGTTATTGGGGTTTGGCTTGGCCGTGCGGGTTGGCGCCGGGGGCATTGCCACCATGCGGATTCTTTCCATAGGGGGCGTCCTGGCCCTTCGCTTTATGCTGTTGCATCATCTTGTCGTGCTCGGCCTGTTGTTTCGCGCGCTGCTCCGGCGTCAGGAGCGCCATGGCATCCCGTCTCGTCTTGATCGACAGGAGCCGGAGGCCGACTTGCACGTCTGCGCTCTGCTTGAGCTTGGTTTCGATAGCTCCCATGTCCGTCTTTTCTTCGTCCGTCAGCGCTTTCAGTTCCCGTTCGGCGATCTGGATATCGGCCTCCATCTTGATACGGCTCTTGTCGAGATTGAGTTGCATGTCTTTCAGCTTGGCAACCTGATCCGCACTCAATCCGATGTCCTTCTCGTGTTTGAGGAAGTGACGGATGAGGTGGCCTGCGCCTCCATGCATCATCATTTCCATCATCGCCGCGCCCATGCCGTGCCGGCCCTTCTCATAACTGCCGCCATGCCCGCCGCCGTATCCGCCTTCGGGATTCGCCCAGCCGGGGGAGACCGTCAGGGCGCAGGCGATGGCCGACGCGGTGGCAAGTGTGAACAGTTTCGTCGTCATTCGTTCCTCCTTGGGTTAGGTCGATTAGTGTCCGGTCAGCCCGCGTAACAGCCCTTGGTCACCGGTGAGGGCATTCACCATAAATTGAACGGCCAGCGCGGCGAGCAACAGGCCCATCAAGCGCGAGATGATTTTCTCCGCGATGGGATTGAGCCACTTCGCGCCGCGTGCGCCGATCGCTAATATACTGTAACTCGCCAACCCGACGAGTACAAGGCATCCCAACAACACGGCATGCAACATCGTGGTGGTGGCCTGCGTTTCCAGTAGGATCACGGTCGAGATCGCGGCCGGTCCCGCCAGCATGGGGACAGCGAGCGGCATCACGGCGATGTCGTCTTTGCTGGTCCCAGCGGCGGTTTCTGCCGGCGTTTCCTGCACCGTGGACCGTTGCGCGCGCAGCATGTCTAAGGCCACCAGCAGTAAGATCAGCCCGCCCGCAATCTGCACCGCCGGCAGCGTAATGCCCAATAATTTAAAGATCGTCTGTCCGAACAAGGCGAAGCCGGTCAAAACCCCGACGGTCACAAAACAAGCCATGCGAGCGGTTCGCAACCGTTGCGCCACCGAGTCTCGCGGGGTCATGGCAAGGAAGGCCGGGACGACGGCGATGGGATCGACGATCACGAAGAGCGAACTGAACGCGAACAGCGCGTATTCGACGAAAGTCATGGGAGACGTTGGCCCCGGTGCAATGCTGGTCAGGATGAACTGCGTCGCGACGCGACGAGGATCTCGGCTCGCGGATCGCTGTGACGAACTCGGCCCAGTTGTTCATACAGCGCCCGCTCTTCGTCGGAAAACGTGGTGGGCATGACGATCTTGAGCTTCAGAAACAAATCCCCCCGATCACCGGTGGCGGTCGGAAGTCCCTTGCCCTTCAGCCGGAGCTTGCTGTCCGCCTTGCTGCCGGGAGGAATTTTCACCTTGACCGGTTCCGTCAAGGTGGGGGCCATGACCTCTGCGCCGAGTGCGGCTTCCCAGGGCCAGACTGGGAGCGTGACCTGCACGTCGAACCCTTTTTGCCGGAAGATGCCGTTCGATTGAATGTGCACGCGGAGGTAGAGATCGCCGGGTTTGCCTCCATTGACACCGGGTTGTCCTTTCCCTGCAATGCGGACACGCGTGTCATGTTGAACGCCCGCCGGGATGCGAACTTCAATGGTGCGTTTCTCGGTTTGGGTGCCGGAGCCGCCGCAGACGACGCAGGGACGGCCGCGGACGATGGCACTGCCGCCGCAGGCTTTGCAGGGGATGCGTTCGGTGAGATCGATGCGACGCGAGACACCGCTGAGTACATCACGGATGGTGAGCTCGACATCCGTCTCCAGGTCTTCTCCATCGACCGCGAAGCCGGGAGCGCCGCCGCCACGGCTTCGACCGCCGAAGAAGGTGTCAAAAATATCGCCGAAGTCGCCGCTGAATCCACCGCCTGCGCCGCCGTGTCCCGCTTGGGGACCGGCCTGTTGACGCGCTTTCTCGTAGGCCTCGGCCTGCTCCCAGTTCTGGCCGTACTGATCGTATTTTTTCCGCTTGTCGGGGTCCGACAGCACCTCGTGCGCTTGGTTCAGTTCCTTGAATTTTTTCTCCATCTCCGTTTTCTTCCCGCCGGTATGGAGATCGGGATGGAATTCACGGGCGCGGCGGCGGAACGCCTTCTTG
>JACQHN010000082.1 GCA_016199015.1 Nitrospira defluvii | reverse complement strand
TCGGCCCTTCACTCGCTGCGGCCTTGCTGGACGGCCTTTTTGAGCATCCTGCAGGGAAATCTTTCGCAGTGCCACCCGTGCGGGGCAAACGAAGTGTTAGCCTGCTCACATAGTTTTTCCGCAGCCTGCTAGATAAATCGAAACGCGTTCCCTGATCGACCCGTCGCTTTGTGCAACAAAATTGACAGGCTGGAGGGGCAGTGCTAAGTACCTAGGAATGGACAAGTCCGTCGCATTGTTCGAATGAGGAGGTCCTCCGATGTTTTCTTCAACGGGCGTTCCTGCGCTCAGCAGTGAGTGGACGAACTGGCATCTCTTGTTCGCACGTCAGCCCGAACCGGATCTGGAGTTCTCCGAGGAAGACCTGGACGAATCAGTGCCGCCCCCCGCGCCTCCGATGAACGCACCCAAGCGGTCTGGAAAACGGCCCCTCCTTTGGATCCTGCTGCTCCTGGTCGTGGGAGGGATCGGCTATGTGGCTATGGACCCCGACGGGGCCATGCAACTCATTGAGCCGTACCTTGAGGACGGCACGGAGACTGCCCAGCCCGTACCCCGGACACCACCGAACAACACACAAGCCCCGACGGTCATTCCGCCCGAGTTGATTGATAGAGGTTCCTCGGCCCCTGCGGACCCAGCACCTGCACCTCCTGTCATGGCAGCCTCTGCAACACCGCCAGTGAAACCTGCGCCCGCGTTCGTAAATGTCGCCGGCCCCCAGTTTTCAGAGGGTCAACGAGTGACGGTCATCCCGGATCCGAACCGGCCCCAATCCCCTGTGCCACTGTTCGTCGACGCAGCAGGTACGAAAACCAGCACCACCGTGCAAGCCAGCGCTACGCTCACGGTATTGGATGGAGACTACCAAAAACCCGGGTGGGTCTATGTCGTGCGAACCGAAGACGGTCGAAAGGGATGGATTCCGGAGCGAGGATTGAAACTCAAGCGCTAACGGACAATCGGCGTCTGATTCTATCTGCGACGGCCCGTTCTCCCTGGAATGGGCCGTCGTCTTTTTTTGTCGACACTCCCTTGTTATAATGCCGCGCCCGCACAGTCGACCAATCGATATCCGACGATCTACGCCTAAGGACGAACGAGTCACAGCATGAGTGAGTTGCGCGCCATTATTTTTGATTTCGACGGGGTCATTGCCGACACCGAGCCCCTCCACTTCGCCGCTCTGCGACAGGTCTTGGCCGGTATCGATATCGCCCTCACAGAGACAGAGTATTACACTGACTACCTTGGCTTTGACGATCGCGGATGCTTCATGGCGGCCCTGCGCCAGCACCATCGTGACGTTTCTCCGGCGGTGCTCACCACATTGATGCGCCACAAAGCCCTGGCCTACCTGATCGCCGTCAAACAACAGCTGGCGATCTTTCCCGGAGTACGTGAACTCGTCCGAGATGCCGCAGACCGGTATCCACTCGCCATTGCCTCCGGCGCCCTGCGGAACGAAATCGAATTGATTCTGGAGGAAGCGGGTCTCCGTAAGGCTTTTCGACACATCACCAGTGCCGAAGATGTCACCAGGGGCAAGCCGGCTCCGGATCCTTTTCTCCACGCCATGGCTGGGTTGAATGAGCAACCCGAGCACCTGTCGCTGACCCCCGATGATTGCCTGGTGATCGAAGATTCCTTACCCGGGATTAGAGGCGCACGCGCGGCCGGCATGAAAGTCCTGGCTGTCGCCAATACGCACACGGTGCAGGATCTCGGGGAAGCCGATGCCATTACCCATTCGCTTGCAGACACCCGGCTCTCCGATCTACAGGCAGGTCTGTGGGGAACGGCTCAAGGACGCGCATGAGAATTTGTTCATTGGTACCGGGGGCCACAGAAGTGGTCGCGGCGTTGGGACTCCAGGGAGACCTCGTCGGCATCAGCCACGAATGTGATTATCCGCCGGGCCTCGCCCAGGTCCCTGTGATGGTGCGCCCGCGCGTTGAGAGCCATCGCCTCTCGAGTGCCCAGATCGATGAACAGGTGGGTACCTTACTCTCGTCCGGGACAGGCCTGTACGAGTTGGACGAGCCGCAGCTCTTGGCGGCGCGGCCAGATCTGCTCATTGTGCAGGATCTGTGCGACGTCTGTGCGGTCACCCCCTCGCAGCTGGATCGCGTCATCCGCACGCTCTCGCCGCCGCCCCACATGGTCACCCTCAATCCCCGACGACTGGAAGACATCCTTCGGGACATCGAAACGCTTGGCATGGCGCTGGGGCAGGCAGGAACCGGAAGACAATTTGCCACCCAACTGCGCAGCAGGCTCGACGCCGTTCGCACTAAGGTGTCTTCCGAGACGATACGCCCCAAAGTCGCCTGCCTCGAATGGCTCGCGCCTCTCTATACTGCGGGCCATTGGGTCCCTGACATGGTGGCAGCCGCAGGAGGAACTGACGTCTTGGCGACTGCCGGCACGGCTTCTCGCAAAGTGGATTGGGATACGCTCTCCGCCGCATCGCCGGACGTGATCGTCCTCATGCCCTGCGGGTTTACCGTCGAGCGAACCAGGGCCGAACTCGCCACTGTCACGGAACACCCGCCGTGGAAGAGTCTGCCCGCCGTCCAGAGGGGAGCCGTCTATCTTGTCGATGCTCTCTCGTACTTCAGCCGTCCGGGGCCGCGTCTGATCGACGGCGTGGAACAATTGGCGGCCATCTTCCACCCGGCCCACTTTGACCATCATCTTCCGGCGTCTGTCGAACGACTCGACAAGCGCGCGGCACGACCACGATGACACCCACTGACGCTCAGACCTACTGCACGACCCTCACAAAAAAAAGCGGGAGCAACTTTTACTACTCCTTTCTTTTTCTGCCTAAAGCACGCCGCGACGCCATGTACACGGTCTACGCCTTTTGCAAAGAAGTGGACAACGCCGTCGACGAACCACCCCCGGGAAGTCATCCGCAAGAGGAGCTGGCTCGTTGGCGACGGGAGCTGACCGCCGCCTATGAGGGCACACCGACATTGCCGGTGACCATCAGCCTTGCCCGGCATGTCCGAGAGCTGTCGATCCCGCAGGCGTACTTCGAGGAACTCATCAAAGGCGTCGAAATGGATCTGAGCACGACGCGGTATGCCACCTTTGAGCAGTTGTCTCTGTATTGTTATCGGGTCGCGTCGGTCGTGGGATTGATTTGTCTGCACGTCTTCGGGACCACGTCGCCCCGCGCGCAGGATTACGCCGTCAATCTCGGCATGGCGTTTCAACTGACCAACATTCTTCGCGACCTCGGTAATGACGCAGAATGTGGCCGTGTCTACCTCCCGCAAGAGGATCTCGCACGCTTCAGGTACCGGGAAGATGATCTCATGCGCCGGCGATATACCCCGGAATTCACGGAACTCGTGCGGTTCGAGGTCGGCCGTGCGCAGGAATTTTACGCGAAGGCCGCGCGAGCCCTGGAATCGCTGCCGCGCGCCGAACGCCGAGCCTTAACGGTCGCGGAAATCATGCGAGGCGTGTACAGTCGTATCTTGCACCGCATCGAAGCGTCCGGATATCGCGTGCTGGGTGAACGGGTCACGCTGTCCCCCAGCCACCGGCTGGCCGTGGCTGCCGGTGTATGGCTGCAGTCACGCCTTCCTTTCTCGACTTCATGAGCGGAACGGTGCTCATCCTCGGCGGCGGGATCTCCGGATTGACGGCGGCGTTGCAGCTGAGCGCGAGCGGCCACGCCGTCACGGTGATCGAACAGGCTGCCAAGGTAGGAGGTCGCCTGTGCCATGCCCCGCCGCCGCTGCTGCTTGAGGCCCACCACGCGACCTGGTCTTTGCTCAATCGACTCGGCAAAGATGTCGTCACCCGCCGCCTCCGGCATACCCCGCTTGAATTCCTGCAATCGACCGGTGCCCGCATCCAGTTCCTTCACCTTCCTTTGCCCTCCCCGCTCAATACGCTACTCGGGACGACCTTGTTTCAAGGCCTCTCGATGCGGGACCGTTGGCATCTGCTTTCTTTCCTCGAACGGACGTGGGAGCAAGATCCTCCGTTGCCGAATGACCTCGATCTCCGTCTAGCCGACGAATGGCTCGCGAGCATCGGCCAGTCCGAGAGCGCCAGGCGCGGGGTCTGGAACAGCCTTGCTCGGTTGTTGTTAGGGGCCGCTCTCCCGCAAGTCTCGGCAGGTCTGTTCATGCGAACTCTACGACGATGTTTTTTGACGGGTGCCAGGACGACAAAACTGATTCTGCCGTCCCACGGACTCGACTCGTTTCTTCTCGCGCCGCTCAAGGCCCAACTCGATGCCTTGGGTGTCCAGTTCCAGACGAATACCATGGCGACCCAGCTGCATTTCGACCGGGATCGCGTCGTGCGAGTCGAATTGGCCGACCACACCACACTCACCGCCGACTGGTATATTGCCGCGCTTCCTCGCCATCACCTGACGCCTCTGTTGCCGGAACGAGTTGTGACCCACTATGCCTATTTCCAGCAGCTCAGTCGCCTCAGCGAATCACCGCTGGTGATCGTACGCCTGCACCTCGATCAGGCCATAGAACAGACGCAGCTCGTCCTCCTCGAACACCGCACCTTCCATTGGATGATCCGGCATCCGGATCGAGCACTGCACGAACAGGCAGCCGTGGTGTGGGGCATCGCGGTGGATGCACCGGATCTCCTGGCGCAGACGAACGAGGCCCTCATTCTCCTCGCCTTGAAAGATATGGGGGCGGCATTTCCGACCACCTCGGCTCCTCGACTCATTGAGGCGGACGTCGTGAGACAACCTCAGGCCTATCTCACACCTAAGCCGGCGACACAACAGTGTCGGCCACTGCCGAGCAGCCCCTTCGTCAATTTTTTCGTGGCGGGCGACTGGACCGATACCGGATGGCCGGCCAATCTGGAGTCCGCCATTCTCAGTGGCCAACGATGCGCCGAGGCAATTCCCGCCTAGGAGCCTGTCCGACATTGCGGTTCGTGACGAGGCGAAGGAGG
>JACQHN010000010.1 GCA_016199015.1 Nitrospira defluvii | reverse complement strand
TAGCCGATTCATAGAAATCCATGAATTATCCGGGCTAGGGCGTCTTTCACGAGCCTCTCCGCATGATCCACGTCCGGCCCGATAATAGAATAGGAGATGTTCGACGAACTCCTGTGGGTCAATCATGCCGTAGTAGCTCCGGAGAATATGCGTTATGCCCAGGCGAGAGCGAATAATTCCATAGCCGATATTCTGTGTGGGACCGAAGTGTAACCACACTCTGCGGCGAACATCAAAAGTTTCCTGCCTGGACGACATCATCAAGGCTATTGATATCCAGCCAGTGTCCCACCGTATACAGGACCCGGACAGGGTATTGCCGTTTCAGCAATTCTTGCAGCAACTGCGGGACACCGGCCTTTCGATTCACTGGATCGGCGAGAATTTCCAACAGGATCCCGTTGATCTGGCTGGCTGCGCTGGAAGAGAGTTTGAGAAACCCCATCCAGATCCCTTGAATCGCTGCGCTGGGAACATTATGCCCCAATTGCTTGAGATAGACTTTGGCATTGAAGGCTTTCCGAGAATTCGGAAAGGTGCACTCCACAAAACCACCAAGACGGGCATAACTGGTCCGATCCTGCCAATTGCTGTCCACGAAAATCACACAATCATCTTGCTCCTGGCACAATGCCTGCGGAATATACTTATTGAACAGCACGTCGCCATAGGAAATGATCGTAGACTGAAAATGCCCCTTCTTGAATTGCAGGGCCTTTGACAGGGAATCCAGTTCGCCGGTTTCAGAAAATTCACTATTATCGATATAGGTCAAGTTGGGAAGATTCACGGCCTCCTTCTTATACCCACGAACAACAAGGATATCCTTGATCCCGACCGCATTATACGCGTCAACAATGTGGCTCAGGATCGGGGCGCCCTGAACTTTGACCATGGTTTTTGGTTGCGCTTCGGTGAGTTCTCCCAGTTCATCGCCTCGGGAGGCAGCCAGCACCACTGCCGACGTGCCCTCGGCACCTCGGGGAAGATACCGCTCTTCAGCCTCCAGCAGTTCCGCGGCGTTCTGCAGCCGAAATATTTCGGAGACCGGAGCCACCCTATCCTCGATGGAAAGGAGATTTTCACTCTCCTTTAAGGCTCGCGCGGTTTTCTGCATAGTGGCCACGGCCGCTCGCAGCATGTGATTCGCCCAAATCACCATCGAAAAACCATGCTGTCGAAACACATCAGTGGGCGTGGAATAATATTTGGTGGGAACGATCACGACCGGGCATCGATTGCCCCACTCCCGCTTAAACGCGAGGATCTCATCAGGAACCGAAAGGGCACTGTGAATGAGAATGCCGTCCGCCCCAGCCTGATGATAGGCCTCGGCCCGACGCAGGGCTTCCGCCAACCCCCAGCCGCAGATGAACGCCTCCACCCTGGCAATAACGCTAAAATCCGGGTCGGTCTGCGCATCTTTTCCTGCCTTTATTTTGCCGCAGAATTCCTGCATGTCTGCAAGGGGTTGGGCGTCCCCCTTCAGAAAACTATTTGTTTTGGGAAACAGTTTATCCTCAATGCAGACCGCAGCGATGCCGCGCTGTTCCAGTTTGCGGATCAGCCGCTGCATATTATTGAAATTGCCGTATCCCGTATCGCCGTCAAGGAGTATGGGAATGCGGGTTGCATCGGACATGAATTCAAGGTCCTCCAACACCTGGGTCCAGCTGGCTTCGTTATTGTCACGAACTCCAAATTGGGCAGAGATGGATAGACCGCTGGCCCAGATGCCACGAAAACCAGCCTCTTCGACAATTTTTGCGCTCAGGCCATTGTGCGCCTCGCAGATGAATTCCAGCTGCTCGGAAAGGAGGAGATTTCTAAACTGACAGGCCTTGGTCAGCACTGGTCTCGAATTCATGGGCGGAGGAACCTTTCCCCAAAGGATTTCACGCTGTGTTCATGGTCTGCTGGAATGTCCATTTTATCCTGCTGAACGATCAGCACCGTCACTGCCTCTGCAGAACGGTTCTGATCCAGTACTCAGAACGTATTTACTCCGGCTGCATTGGGAAGCAGCTAGCTTCTTCTTGCGACTGTCGTTGACTGGCCATTGAATCGCCATGGATCCGCAACAATATCAGGCACCGCCAGAGGTTCGCTAGGGTGTACCCCATCGGAAGTCACCCCTCAGTGAACTATTCGCACGGCAGCACTGTCTGACATACTTGTCTTTCACACTCCGCACCGCAATGGCATGGAGACGGACCAGGCCTCGGAAAGAGCGGCATTGCGCTTGAGAATGCGCATCCGTGAGATAGGCATGTCGGACGCAATCGTCGTTGATACCTGACCTGCGCGACATTTTTTCTGATCGCATGAACACCTACTTTGGCCACCAGCCGTCCTCGCGTTACTTGGCCGGCAAATTGTTCCCCCTCTAATCTTCCGTATTCTATTCAACACACTGAAATATTTTTGAGACATTCCCGCAATGGACAAAAGAGTGGCATCATAATTATTTCAATGACTTATAGCGATCTTGAATGGGCCCGACACTTGCTCAGTACCAGGCTGTCTTCACTACGAGACAGTGATTGGAGGATCGAGGCTGATGGACGCCATGAAGGAACTAAGATTCGGGCTCTTCGGCATCCTGATCACCAGCCTCGCTGCCGTTGGCTGCCAATCCAGCCCCGCCAGCACCTCTGTCCGTTACGACAATGTCAGGTTTATGGACGTATGGAGTACCTACACCCATTGCCTGTCTACTGAAGAGACTCAGTCTGCCATGCTGGACTCAACCAAGCTACACGAGGTGAGCCAGACTCAAGCGAACCAGTCACTACTGGAGAACTTTCTCCCCGCCCAGTTCAAGAACATGGTCACTCAACCGTCTTCCAGACTAGCCGTGGATGTTCACGCCATGGCAGCCTCGTGCAGTCTTCACGCTGGCGCCCTCGCGCTGGCAGTGGGAGAGCACGATCTCGCAAGGAATCAGTTTAGACAGATTTTGAATAGCCACCCTCAATCTGACTATTCATACTATGCTGCGCAAGCGCGGGCACGGTTGTCTCATCTCGAACTGACGCTCCAAGCTGCTCTCCGATAACACAACCACTCTTGCCAGACAGACAATCGTCTGCCCTAGCGCGCACCTTCTGAATCTGTAAGAAGGACATCCTGAAACAGCTGGATATAGATCGCGGCGGAACGGGCCCACGAGAGATCCTGCTCCATCCCAGCCTTAACGATGCGCTGCCAGTCCGTCTTCTTCCGGTACACCGACAATGCCAGCAATAAACAGGTCAAGAGCGAGGTCGCGCTGGTATCGGCAAAGCTAAAACCGGTGGCACGCGATCCCTTGAGGTTACGGGGGGTATAGTTGACCACGGTATCAGCCAATCCTCCGGTCTTTCTTACAACGGGAACAGTCCCGTAACGCAGACTATACAACTGGCTGAGTCCGCAGGGCTCATAGCGGGAGGGCATGATAAACATATCCGCCCCGGCTTCAATTCGATGGGCCAATCCTTCATCAAAGACATTGCGTAATGCGACTCTCCCTGGATAACCTGCCGCTAACTCACGCACTTGCTGTTCATAGTGGACATCCCCCGTCCCGAGAATGGCCAGCTGAACATTGAGTTCCATGAGCTCCGGAATGATTTCGATAACCAGGTCGATACCTTTCTGACTCGTCAGACGAGCAATGACCCCCAGAAGCGGAACGTTCTGCTGATGAAGACCCAACTCCTGCTGAAGCGCTTTCTTGCACCGTGCCTTCCCGGACATGTCGGACAGTGAATAGGGAGCAGCTAAGTGCACATCCTTCGCAGGATCCCAGATCTCTGCATCAATGCCATTCACAATGCCATGGAGCACGTGCTTGCGCGCGCGGATGACCCCATCGAGACCACACCCATACTCAGCTGTCTGAATCTCGTGACTGTAGGTCGGACTGACTGTGGTGAGGAGATCGGCAAAGACAATGCCCCCCTTTAACAGATTGACAGCCCCATAAAACTCGAGCGCGGCAGGCGTGAACAATTGCGGGGACAATCCCGTCAGAGCAAAATGCTCAGCCGGGAATAATCCCTGATAACCTAAATTGTGAATGGTCAAGACGCTACGGGTCTTGCTGAAAGAGGCCTTCGCTTGATAGATCGTTCGTAAATACAATGCGCACAGGGCGCTTTGCCAATCGTGCAGATGCAGAAGATCAGCCTGCCACTGATCTTTCTCGCCGAAGTGCACCAACAATTCCATCACCGCGCGGCAGAAGAACACGAACCGGTCAAAATTGTCCGGATAATCGAGACCAGCCTCTTGGTACAGCCCTGGCCGAGCAAAATATTGATCATGCCGAACCACAAATACACGCAAGCGTCCTGGCCCCGTCACTCGGGAAGGCGGGCCGGCGATTTCCTGAATTTGGGTCTCGATCAGACCGTAACCTGTCGGAACCGACAGCAAGGCATAGTTCGTCATCTGATAGCCACGTGACTCGACCTGACGATAACAGGGAAGGATCACACAGACCTCGTGGCCGAGCTGGGCAAACTCGATGGCCAGCGCACCGACGACATCGGCGAGCCCGCCCGTTTTCGCATAGGGCACAACCTCCGACGACACCATGCAAATCTTGAGCGGACGATGATCCTGAGTTGATTTCATATGAGGGGAGAACACCACTTACTTCAAGGCTGGTGACGATTCGAGCCGCGTCTTGAATTGCGATTCATACTTCCAGGTCTTGCCGACGGCGTGCACCTTCTCGGCCGTCATCGCTTCGTGGTACACCAGCGCGTCATCGACAAACACTAAATATTGGCCCCGATCCGCATAGGCTAAGAACAAGGCATCTCCGGCCGCCAGTCCCGTTTCCCACCCCTGCGGCGATTCTCCGAGTGCCATTCGTGCCTGCGGAATCAAGCGTCCGTCTTGCATACCGAAGAAATGCGTGAACTGCTGATGCGTATAGGTTGGCTGCCCCCAGGTTTCGACAAAGGCCCTCGGTGTCAGTTGATGAATTCGAAAGTCACCCGCCTGCACCAGGCGTTTCTGCTGGTCGAACGAAGGCAGTCCCGAGCAAGCCACCGACAGGACTCCGATAAGCAGCCACCAGCCCGCACCTATGCCTCGACCTCGATTCATCTGGTTACGCCCCCTCTCCCTGACCTCCACACCGCGCTCCCGCTGCGATCGATCAGAGCAACCGTCTGGATTTTGGCTCCACGGGTTTCACCGGCTGACAGACATCGCACTGGCACAACCGCCGCAAGAAGGCATACGAATAGAGGCCGGTATCATGCCCGTCACTCCAGGTGAACTGGAATGCGTACCGTCCGACCGGTTGAACATCCTGAAGCATGATCACGATGGGCACATCATCAGGTTTCAGGCGAAGCTCCCCGGTCCATTCATCCGTACAGGCCGCGCAGGGGCAGCGCTGCCGAAGATACCGGACTGGATAGATGGCCTTATGGCCATCGCTCCACGTGATACCCAATACGCCCTTCTCTAACCATTCCATATCGGTAGGTTCGAGTACGATCTCATTCATCGAAGGCACCGCTCCCTCCATCGGATCGCGTACCAGACCTGACGGTCTCGATCTCCAACCACATCTTACGCGAGGCTCTCGCTGGTCAGAAAATCCACGGGCGGGAGTCGCCGCCCCGCTACCACCGTGACATAACTCTCAATGGCCGACTCGACTTCAGCCCGCACTTGACCCACCGCGTGCAAACGACTCAGCAGTGCCGGCTGCATGTGCAAGGCCTGCTGGAGAAATGCGACGCTTCCGCGGGACAAGGCCGTACAACGAAACGGCTGGCGGCTCGCGCACCGCTCGCAGACCATCCCTCCTGCAATCGGTGAAAACTGAGGGAGAGGACTCCGATGCCCTTGACCGCAGGTCGCGCATTGCTCAGTCTGGGGTCGAAAGCCGGTGACCCCCAGCAAGCGAATCTGGAACAGCAATGTCGTCCATGCCGCATCCCGACTTTCCAACAGCGTGCGTAACCCCGATTCTAACATCTCAAACACTCGTGGCTCCGCATCGCCGTCTGCCATGACCGCACTCACTAAATTAACCATACGCCCTGCCGCAGCCATTAAGGTCAAATCGCTGCGAAACTTGGCAAAGGGCTCATCCTGCGCAACTTGTGAAATCCGATACAGTGAATCGCCGGGCTTCTCGAAGAGATCCAGATGACACAGGGTAAAGGGTTCGATCATGCCGCCCAACCGGCTCTTCAATCGACGCGCGCCACGCGCCACCCCACGCAGTTTTCCCAAGCGCATCGTGTAGAATGTGACGATACGGTCGGCATCGCCCCATTTTCGGCTATGCAGCACAATGGCGGCAGTCTTCACCAACGGCATCTCACCACCCACGGTCGAGGGGTACATCGGAAAGCGGAGGTGCAATACTATCGAATTTGTTCAAGGAATACCGTCGCCAGGGTGAGGTAGATGGCAATGCCGGTAATGTCATTGGCTGTCGTCACAAATGGACCGGCGGCGACCGCGGGATCCACCCCCATGCGTTTCAAGACAATCGGCATCACTGTGGCCATGCTGGTCGAGACAAGAAAGGCCGTAATGAGCGACACCCCCACGACCATGCCGAGAAACACCTGATGCCACAACCAGCCGACAACGGTCAACATCAGGCTACAGACAATGCCCATCAGGAATGCAATCTTGGCTTCGCGAAAGAAAATCTTCCAGACGTCCGTGAGTTCCACGAGTCCCGTGGCGAGTCCTCGGATGATGAGCGTGGAAGACTGAAGTCCGACGTTGCCACCCATGGCGGCGATGACAGGGATGAAACTGACGATGGCCACCACTTCCTGAATCGTATACCGGAACATCCACAACAGCATGCCGGACAACAGACTGCCCACGAGATTCGTAAACAGCCAGGGAAGCCGCACCCGTGCAGCGACAATGCTCGACGACTTGAACATCGAATCTTCTTCGATGGCCCCGGCCATCTTCAGCATGTCTTCGGTCGCTTCTTCCCGAATGACATCCACGACGTCGTCCACGGTAATAATGCCGACGAGTTTCCCGTCTTTCTCCACGACCGGGATCGCCAGCAGATTGTAGCTCGCGACCTGGCGCGATACTTCCTCCTGATCCATGTCCACGGCCACACTGATCAGATCACGCGTCATAATGTTCTTGAGCGGAGTCGCCGGAGGAACGGTCAATAACTGGCGAAGAGATAACACGCCCACGAGCCGGTCTTCCTTGTCCGTCACATAAATGTAGAACACCATTTCGGCGTCGGTGGCCTGCTGCAAGCGGCGGATGGCCTCCTGAGCCGTGGCATCTTCGGAAAGGGCGAAAAACTCCGTCGTCATGATGCCGCCGGCCGTGCCTTTGGGATACTTCAGCAGGTCGGCGATTTCAGTGGAGTCCTCCGTCCGCATCAGCGCGAGGATCTCCTTCGCGCGATCGGTCGGAATCACAC
>JACQHN010000009.1 GCA_016199015.1 Nitrospira defluvii | reverse complement strand
CGGCCGTCTTCCAGTCGATGCCAGTATTTTGTAGCCACTGCGGGCATTCTATCGTCACCAAGCTCTTTGACTATCAGCAGATTAACGAGCACATTATATCAACGATTTTGGCTGACCCGACCGAGGACGTTGCCATAACGGCCCCATTCCACTTGTCGGCCGATGGGTTTCATATCTAACGAGCTTTCGGAATGAAGATAGAGGTCCTTGTCCGGTTATCGGGATTTCTCACGGTGTTAGGCCTGATGGCGTCTTGGGAGATGATCGCCCCGCGACGCTGCCTGACCGCCTCCAAGGCGAGACGCTGGATCGCCAACATCTCGGTCGTGGTCATTGACACCGTCATCGTCCGGCTGCTGTTTTCTGCCGGCGCGGTTGGTGCAGCAATGCTGGCTGCCGACCAACAGTGGGGCCTCCTCAACCAAGTGAGTTGGCCGCAGTCTGTCGAGGTGGTGCTCGCGGTTGTTGCCCTGGACTTCGTGCTCTATTTGCAGCACGTCATGCTTCATGCCATCCCGCTCTTCTGGCGCTTCCATATGATGCACCATGCGGACCTGGATTGCGATGTTACTACCGGTCTTCTGTTCCACCCCGTTGAAGTAACCCTGTCAATGCTCATCAAGCTCGCTGCAATCGTAGTGCTGGGCCCATCGCCCCTGGCTGTCCTGCTCTTCGAGGTTCTGCTCAATGCGACTTCCATGTTCAATCACAGCAACGTGCGCATGCCGGCGCCGATGGACCGTGCTCTGCGTTGGCTGGTGGTCACGCCTGACATGCACCGCGTGCACCATTCGCTGCTGCCGAGGGAGACCAACACGAATTTCGGGTTCAATCTGCCTTGGTGGGATCGGCTGCTCGGCACTTATCGACCCCAGCCAGCCGCCGGTCATGAGGGGATGACGCTTGGACTGGAACAGTTCAGGGAACCCGCACGTTTGACTATCACCGGCATACTCCTGCTTCCCTTTGTGGGAGTACCTGGTAACTATCCGTTGAGCCGTGATCTCTAACCAGGATGCATTCCGGAGGCCCGAATGTCTGTCGTAACGGTCTTTGAACAACAGGCGCAGGAATATGACGAGTGGTACGATGCGCACGAACCGGTCTATCAAGCCGAAGTCGCGGCGCTCCGGAAGTTTGTTTCTATGACCGGCCTGGGCATAGAAGTCGGCGTGGGAACCGGGCGCTTTGCGGTTCCGCTCGGCATCCAATTTGGAATCGATCCAAGTCGACGCATGCTGAACATCGCCCAGCAGCGAGGCCTGCGAGTCTGTCAGGCCGTGGGAGAGTGGCTGCCCTTTCGTGACGAGCAGTTCGACCTTGTGCTGCTGGTGACCGTCATTTGTTTCGTGGATGATGTACCGACCTTGCTGGGAGAACTCGCTCGAGTGCTCAAGCCAGGCGGACACCTGGTCATCGGTTTCATCAACCGGAACAGCGAACTTGGTCGGGCATACGAGTCGCGCCGGGAGACGAGCACCTTTTACCGAGATGCGCGATTCTATTCGGTGGAAGAGGTGGCTGACTGGGTCAGAGCAGCCGGTTTGGACTCACTACGATTCTGCCAGACATTGTTCGGCCCTTCCGCAGACTGGTCAACGAGAGAGTTGGAAGTCCGCGATGGCTATGGCGAGGGCGCGTTTGTCGTGCTCGACGCGTCAAAAACGACAACAGCGGGAGGTCACCTATGAAGATCCTGTTCATTCTCAACGATGCCCCCTATGGTTCAGAGAAGGTCTACAACGCGCTCAGGCTCGCGATGAAATTACAACTGGAGCACCCCGCCGCGGAGATCCGCGTCTTTCTGATGGCGGATGCCGTGAACGCAGCACTCCCCGCTCAAACCACGCCTCAGGGTTACTACAATGTCGAACGGATGCTGAAGGCGGTTATCACCAAACAAGGTCACGTCAAGGCTTGCGGCGCCTGTGCTGAGGCGCGCGGACTGGACAAGGTGGCTCTGATCGAAGGCATCGAGGTCAGCACCATGAGCCAGCTGGCCCAGTGGGTCGTGGACTCGGACAAAGTGCTGACGTTCTAAGTGGCTCTGTCCCCGGTGAACCAGGTTGCAACAGGCCAGAATCTCCCATGCGGTCGCAATTGCGTCCGTATGATGCGGACTAAACCTCTCTGGAGATGGGTGAGTCATCTACCGCAAGGGCACACCCCATGCTGACGATTGACGGCTCCCGCTATTCCGGCAGCGGGACCATTGTAAGACAAGCGGTCGCCTTTGCCGCACTGACCGGCCAGTCGATCCACGTGGTCAAGGCCCGCGCGAAGCGAGACAAGCCGGGTTTACGCCCACAGCACATCCGCGTCATCGAAGCGATTGCCGAACTCGTACAGGGTCGCGCTGAGGGACAGGCGCCAGGTGCGCAGGAATTCACGTTCCGCCCTGGCCCTCTCAAGATAGGGCGGCACTATTGTTGGGACATCGGCTCTGCCGGCTCGACGACCATGCTGGGCCTGGGCCTCATGCCGGTCCTTGCCTTCGCGGCCTCGCGGGTCACCGTCGAATTGCGCGGGAGCCTCTTTCAGGATTTTGCCCCTTCTGTCTTTCATCTCCAGCAGGTGTTGCTCCCCATGCTGCAAGGGATGGGACTCCATGTCGAAGTAGAAATCGAACGGCCGGGCTACGTGCCTCGCGGCGACGGCATACTCCGCCTCGCGGTGACACCGCTCACCAAACCCTTCCGAGCCATCACTGCTGACAGGCCAGGCCCGGTCACAAGGATTTGGGGCATCGCCCTGTCCTCTCACCTCGAACAACGGCAGGTCAGCCGGCGGATGGCGGATGCCGCGCGAGACGCGCTGGCCAAAGCGGGGTATCGGGCTGAAATCGAACTGCGCAACGATACCCAGTCTCTGCAACGCGGAGCCGCACTGGCGCTGTTTGCCGATCGAAAAGGGGCCGGGCGACTCGGCGCGGACCGGGCTGGGGCATTGAGAAGAAGCGCAGAGTCAATCGGCAAACAGGTCGCCGGACAATTGCTCGACGATCTCCAATCCGGTGCGACGCTGGACCGGTTTGCCGCAGACCAGATCATACCTTTTGCGGCTCTGGCAGTGGGCGAAAGCCGGTTCATCATTCCGACCGTCACCGATCATGTTCTCACCAGCGCCTGGCTGACACAGGAGTTCCTTCACGCTCACGTCGCTATCGACGACCAGCGACTGGTCATTCACGGTGCCGGATTCTGGCCTGATCGTGGTCGCACGACGACTAAGTAGAGCCTTGGTCTTATGGACCTGCACGTCCAAGCCAGTCGTCCTCCCACAGGCTTCGTGGCCGATACCATGCTGGGCCGACTGGCGCGCTGGCTCCGGATGTTGGGTTACGACACGGCGTACGACAAGTCCATCGCAGACGATCTCCTCATCGAACGAGCTCTTCGTGAGGAACGGTGGCTGTTGACCAGCGACGGGTATCTCGCACAGCGTAGGATCCTTCGCGGTCGCCATACGTTGATCACCAGCAACCACCTCGACGGCCAATTGGGCCAGCTCCGGCACGATCTCCATCTCAGCCTCGATCCGAGCGGACAGCGGCCGTTCCGCTGTGCGACCTGCAACGTCGTGCTGAGACCGATTGCTCCGCGCGAAGCGATTCCCCTCGTCCCTCTCTATGTCGCACAGCATTACGATCACTTCGCGCAATGTCCCTGCTGCCGCCATGTCTATTGGCCGGGCACGCACTGGGTTGCGATCGTCGGCAGGCTGGCCGCGATCAGGCAAGGAGACAGCAGCCTGCCACGATGAAGAGCCATTGCGTGCGTCCATGGTTGATGGATGGTCATGCCGGTTTCGGGCATCGGCGGGGCGTGGACCTTCGACGGATTGTGTTATCAGACATCGTCGCGGCATACTGAGCGTAACCCCGATTCCTTCATCATGAGGAAACGACACCATGCTCACACGAGTCTTAATTCCTGGAATGGTCTTGGCTGCCCTCATACTCGCGGCTTCCAACGTAAGTTGTGCCGAGCCGGCCGCAAAGGTTGCCGCGATGAAGGGCGATGCCGCGCAGGGGAAAGCACTCTTCAATGGCAAAGGGATTTGTCACTACTGTCATGGCATCGACGGGGTGTTCGACCGGAAACCCTCGCTCACGCCTGACACCGCGGCTGTCATCGCGCGACTGGCTGCTGCCCCTCCCGATCTGCGCAATCGAGCGACGCTGAAACTGAAAGACAACAAAGCTCGGTTTCGAGTGATACGCGAAGGCCATCCGGGGAGCGGGATGCTTCCGGATACGACGCTGAACGACCAGGACATCACAGACGTCCTCGCCTACCTCGCGACGCTCCGGCAGAGCGCGCCTTCGCCGGGACAAAGCCCCTACTGACCCGTCCCTACAACGAACCCTCGGCCTGTTCCCTCAGCTTTTCTTTGCCTGCAGTCCAAATGTGACGCGAGGAAGATCGGCCCGCCACGGCACCCTCCGTGACGGCCAGGCTTCTGCCGGAACGGGGAGATGCAGGATTAGCTGAAACATTTCTGATCGGCTTGTGCCATTTTTTGGGCCTGCCTTCCCTCGTGCGATTCCACACTGCTCCAGAATCCAAGCACTTACGCACATGCGTGCCGGCGAAACCGTGATTCCGCCCTGGTACCACGATTGCACAATGCAAGGTCGCGCGGCAGGAATCCGAACAACAGAATCTCTCAGAGCACCTAGCAACCAT
>JACQHN010000008.1 GCA_016199015.1 Nitrospira defluvii | reverse complement strand
GGGTATGAGGCGCGTCGTCGTCAACATCGACCGTCTCGTCTTGAAGGGCTTCCGGTACGAAGACCGGCACGCGATTGCGCAGGGACTGCAGGAACAACTCCAGCAAATGTTGTCGGAACCCGGCATGGCGGAGCGACTCAGTGTGGCCGGTCATATTCCGCGTCTGCGAGCGGGACAGATCGAAATGAGCCCAGGTTCGAAGCCGCAGCAGGTTGGAATCGCAACTGCGAGCGAAATTGGGGAGAGGTTGAATCGATGAGTGTGGCGGCGGCAGTTCAGATGGCCACCAAATCGCCGAACAGCCAGTCCTCCGGCATGCTCATTCAGCGCCAATGTGCCTGCGGCGGATCGGCCAGCCTCACAGGCGAGTGCGAAGATTGCCAGACGAAAAAGCTCCTCGGCAGACCGCTGCAAAAGAAGTTGCAGATCGGCGCGCCATACGACGAATACGAGCAGGAAGCGGATCGGGTCGCGGAGCAAGTCATGCATATGCCGGATCCGGCGCGAGGGCAGGGTATAGCCGAATCGCCGAGCGATCTGTTGGTGCAGCGCCGTGTAGACGGCCCGAGTGGGAGAGAGGTCGGCGCAGCTCCGCCGATCGTGCATGAGGTGCTCTCGTCTCCCGGGCAACCTCTCGATGCCACCACCCGCGCTTTTTTCGAGCCACGCTTCGCTCATGATTTGGGACAGGTGAGGATTCATGCCGATGATCACGCGGCAAAGTCGGCGCAAGTGGTGAATGCGCTGGCCTATACAGTCGGCCGAGACGTCGTGTTCGGTCCTGGAAGGTATTCCCCCCAGGCGCCGCAAGGACGGCGACTGTTGGCTCACGAGTTGAGCCATGTCATCCAGCAAGGGGGGAGTCGCCCAGGCAGTACGCTCCGAAGGACTCCGGGGGCTGGTTCTGTACCGGAGAAGGCCGTCGGTCCTGTGTCGCTCTCAACCGGGATCACGGGTACGCATGAGATCGTCATTAATGGAGAGCCGTTCGATTTGGCTGTCATGTCCGCGACGCAGTCTCTTCAGGATGCTATGGCGGAGGAGTACATGGGCTCCTATCCAAACCTGGGCAGTGGCTTGTGGGCGTTCATTGTCAAACAAGGAGTCGTACGACCCGGTGACAAACCGTATTGTCCGATCGGAGGGAATTGTCTCGGTTGGGCGTATGGAGGGACCCGCGATGTTGATCCATCAGAGCGCGTATGGGGCCTAGTGCCTCAATTTTTTGAGTCGATCGGTCTGACCGACGCGGCGGGTAGCACATCCGTGGGCGCCTATTTGAATCAAGCCCAAGCCAACAAGTTTCCTGCGCCTGCGATCTGGGACTACTTCATGAACACCGAGTTTCAGGCCATGCCCACGGACAGTGATGCGGACGCGAATGTGGCGCTCTATGGACGAGGATTCGCCGGCACACCCGATGGTCCTACTCATATCGCCTTTCGAACGGCCGGCGGAGAGCTGTGGGTATCGAAACCCAGCCCTTACCGGTATCCGCTGGTGCATGAACAGGCAAGTCAGATGTCCGGCGGGCAAACCGGTGACGTGGTTCGGCTCTACAAGCGGGTATCCGGACCGTTGAATCATGTGGTGTTGCGGGCGAAACAGGCGCAGCCGAGTCAGTAGCGACGGGAGCAATACCGGTCATGAGGAAACCCATCGTCCAGCGGCCACTCCGTACCCCGACAGCCGCCTCTTCAGGCGGAGGCATGCTGCAGCGGCAGTGCGCGTGCGGCGGGACGAGCGGGCTGACAGGAAGCTGCTCTGAGTGTGAGAAGAAAAAGATGTTGGGACAACCGGTGCAAGCCAAGTTGCGCATCAATGAACCGGGCGACGAATACGAACAGGAGGCGGATCGGGTGGCGGCTCAGGTCATGCAGATGCCTGAGACGGGCACAGGTTCGAGTCTCCACCCATCTCAGGGGCTCGTGCAGCGGCGCATGCCTGAAGAGGCTTCCATGACCATGCATCGTGCGACGCTCCGGCATGCGGAAGCAGCGGCTGAACCGCCGGCAGCCGACCATGCTCCGCAATCCGCGGAGGAGGGGGCGCAGGAAGAGGGGAGCCGTTGTCCCAGTTGGTTCAAGGATCCGGAAAGCCTCAGCAAGCGGGCTGCGGAGAATTACGCTCAGAACGATATGACCCCGCCGTCGCAGGGAACCGTGCAGAAGATCGACTGCGGCCCACCGAACTGGTTGGGGAACTATGGCTGCAACGTGCATTTCAGCGACGGGCTGGTGATCCGCGTGATCGTGCGTGCCAAGGATGTCGTGGTAGGCGTGCCGCCCTTCACGACCATGACGCCGCCGCCGGCGACACCGCTCTGCTTTTACGATTATCACTGCCCCGATGGCTTGCTTGTGTTAAAGAAACGTGAATGTAAGAGCGCCAAGACGGCGGGACCGACGTCGATCGTTCAACGGCGGGCCGCTTCAGCGGCCTCAGGAGGGATGGATGCTCCCCCGCTGGTGCACGATGTGCTTGCCTCACCAAGTCGACCGTTGGATGCGGAGACGCGCGGTTTTTTTGCCGCCCGTTTCGGCCACGACTTCGCCAACGTGCGCGTGCACACCGACGTCGAGGCCGCGGAATCGGCGCGTTCGGTCAACGCGTTGGCATATACCGTGGGCCGCGATGTTGTCTTCGGCGCCGGACAATATTCGCCCAACACGCGCGCAGGGCAGCGACTGTTAGCCCATGAACTCACTCATGTCGTGCAACAAACCGGTCGCTCTGCAAGTACGACGCACTCCGCGGCCGGACCTCTCAATTCTGCAGCGGCTGTGAAAGCGGTGAAGCCTGAAACGAGCGATGCACATGTCGGCGTCGTCCAACGCCAACCGAAGACGGACGGACCGGCTCTCCGCGACCTGCCCATTTTTTTAGAAAAACTCGAATTCGATGTGGGCAACAACCTGCTCGATTACGGACATCATTTATATCAAGCCGCGATTCTGCATCCCGACGACCCGGCAGTCTTGCAAAATGCCTTGAGCCGCTATGCACTGGGTTTGAACGTACTGAAGGACAGCTACCGCTTTGCCGGCTTCAAGCCCGACACTGCAGACCGGCTGGCGCTTGGCACCGGGATTCTCTTCAAAGGCCTGACCTTCCTACGACAGGGCGAGTTGACCGTGGATTTTCAGGTCGATATCGGGCGCGGTGTGAAATTCGAAACCAATTTGACCCTGGGCGTCAATCCAAAGGATGTCACAGATGTGCAAAAAGCCGGCGTGAATGTCGGCCTTGTGCGGCGTTTCTAATGGAGCAACAGGATCATGAGCACATTTCCCGGCTCTCCGAAACTTCTCAAAGGCGGCATCGTGCTGATCGATCCGGAGACGGCACGGGTGCAGCGGATCATCTCGCTGCAATACAATCCGGAGTCGCTCAGCCGCACGTTGCAGGTGCAAGGAGCCGGGGAAGGCGGCGATCGGTCGGAAGCGTTGCGACTGAAGGGCCCGGCGGTCGAGACGATCAAACTCGATGCCGAAATCGACGCGACGGACGACATGGAGTCGGGCAGTGCCACTGTCGGGGAGGTGGGTATCGCTCCTCAGTTGGCGGCGCTGGAAACGTTGCTCTACCCGAGTACGGGGCAATTGACGGCCAACCATATCCTCTCCAATCTCGGCACGCTCGAGATCCTCCCGATGGAAACGGCGCTCCCCTTGTTTGTGTTCGGGCAGAACCGGGTCCTTCCGGTTCGACTGACCGATTTCAGCGTGACCGAGGAGGCGTTCGATCCCAACTTGAATCCCATCCGTGCCAAGGTGAGCCTGGGGATGCGCGTCCTCACCATCGACGACGTGGGGTTCACACACAAGGCCGGCAGTCTGTTCATGAGTTATTTACAGCAGAAGGAAGGCCTGCGCGCGAAAGCCCAGGGCGGTACCTTGGGCACGCTGGGCTTAACAGGGATACCGTGAGCCACGTATCTCGACCGGTGAAGGAGAACCAAGCATGATCGATCCCTTGCAGGCGCTCTTGGACAGTGCGCTGAGGCCGAATCCCTTTCCGCCGACCAGTCGGTATTACGGAGTGAGGACCACGTCGCGGCTCACCGGTGAAGGAACCATGGTGGTGTATCTGCAGCGGCGCTTCGTGCCGGGAAGCGACCGATTCACGGTGGTGCAAGAACATCGGGTCTCGTCCGGCGAGCGGCTCGATCATTTGAGCACCACGTATCTCGGCGACCCTGAACAATATTGGCGCCTCTGCGATGCCAACGATGCCATGCGGCCGGACGCGCTCGTAGAGCATCCCGGCGCGGTGGTGAACATTGCACTGCCGGAAGGCGCAACAGGAGTTCCCGGTGCTTAAAGGCATTTATCTGACATTGCTGGCCGGCCCTGTCGTGCCCTTTCCGGTTCCCCAAGCGGTGCTGGACGCGCTGACG
>JACQHN010000097.1 GCA_016199015.1 Nitrospira defluvii | reverse complement strand
TGTATTCCAGCGAATACACCTCCGGTTTTTCCGGGCCTGCGGCCTCGCACTTGGCCGCATCTCCTTCGCCTCGTCACGAACCGCACTGTCGGACAGGCTCCTAGCCCTTGGCAACTCTGTACCGGTTTCGCCGTCCTCGTCCTCGCCCTGATGCAGACAGCTTGTGTGACGATCAACCTGCCGCCGGGACCGGGCACGCTTGAGGAACATAAGGTCAGCGGAACCGGCAAGGACAAGGTCCTGCTGATGGATATCTCTGGCGTCATCAGTTCAGAGAACAAGGACGGCTTCTATTCATCACCGGGGATGCTGGCGACCGTCAAAGAGGAATTGGAGCGTGCCGGAAAGGATGAGCGAGTCAAGGCGATTGTGATCCGGATCAACAGTCCGGGTGGCACCGTCACGGCTTCCGACATCATTTATCACGAACTGAAAACATTCAAGGCGACCCGGAAAATTCCGGTGGTGGCCTCGATCATGGATGTCGGCGCCTCGGGTGGCTACTACATTGCGGCCGCAGCCGATACCGTGCTGGCCCATCCCTCCTCCGTGACCGGCAGTATCGGCGTGATTATGCTAACCGTCAATGCCAGGGGACTCTTGGAAAAGGTCGGCGTCGAGACGAATGCCGTGACCTCCGGACCACGCAAAGACATGGGATCACCCTTCCGGGCAATGTTGCCGGAAGAACGCGCGATTTTCCAAGGGGTGATCGACGGCTTTTACCAACGCTTTCTCCAGATCGTGCAGGAGGGGCGACCAAGCTTGTCCGGCGACACCATCAAGAAACTGGCCGACGGCCGAATCTATTCCGGCGAGCAGGCGAAGGCCTCAGGATTGGTCGACGAAATCGGGTACCTTGACGACGCCGTGGAAGTCGCCAAGAAAAAAGCCGGTCTGACGGAAGCGCGAGTGGTGACCTATCGACGACCCGGCGAATACCAGAATAACATCTACTCGCGCATCGTCGCACCGGCCCCGACGCTCGCCAATCTGGCGAACATCGACCTGCTTTCGATGGTGCGAGGCGGATCGCCCCAGTTTATGTATCTGTGGATGCCCTGAGCCTGTGAGTTGCATCCTGTGCGCGGTGCTGATTGAATGGGGTGGACGTTATGCATCCCTCGTCGAATCATTCAATCGAGACCATGCTGAGCACTCCGCTAGGGCGGCGGGCAGTCCTTGCGGTAGGGGCACGCGCAGCCTATCTCCTGACGACCACGTTGGGGTTTGGAGCGGCCACGGGATTGCTGCAGTCTCTTGCGGGCTGCCAGCGGGCGCCCGGCACAGCGCGAGACCAGTTCATTTTCCTGTCGGAGGAAAAAGAAATGGCGATGGGCCTCTCGGCCTTTCGCGAAGTGCTCCGGCAGGCACCCTTGAGCGAAAATCCGGAAGTCAACGAAATGGTGCACCGAGTGGGGGACCGTATCGCCAAGGCGGCGAACAAGCCGGAGTATCAGTGGGAGTTCGCCGTCATTCAGGACGATCGTACCATCAACGCGTTTGCGCTTCCTGGCGGTAAGGTCGCGGTGTTCACCGGAATTTTAAAAGTGACCAAAAATGAAGATGGGCTGGCGACGGTGATGGGCCATGAGGTCGCGCATGCCCTGCAGCGCCATGGAGCGGAACGGATGAGTCGCGGCATTCTCGAACAGATCGGACAGCTTGCCGCGTTGGGAGCGGGTGCGGCCACGGGGCGTCCGGATGCGGCCATGGCGGCCATGACCGCGTATGGTGTCGGCGTGTCGCTACCTTTCGACCGTAGGCAGGAATCGGAAGCGGATCAAATCGGGCTTCGATTGATGGCGCAGGCCGGCTATGATCCGCGCGAGGCCGTCGCCTTTTGGGAACGGATGAGTGGCTGTCCGCGGGCGATGATCAACAAGCTTTGTTTTCGTTCGCAGCAAGCCATTCCAGAATTTCTCTCGACACATCCTTCCGATGTCACGCGTATCAATCAAATTGAAGCCTGGATCCCGGATGCGTTGAAGTACTATCACCCTTCGGGAAAGACCCCGGCATTCCCCATCGGTCCAATCCAGCCCTACCGGCCGCCGGTGGGGCCTATGCCTGAGGCGCCCCTGCCGACTGGATAACTTCTCTTTAGAGGTCAATCGTGCCACGACGGACAGACATCCGCTCCATTCTTTTGATCGGTTCCGGCCCCATCGTCATCGGGCAGGCCTGCGAGTTCGATTACTCGGGCACGCAGGCTTGCAAAGCGTTGAAGGAAGAGGGCTACCGCGTCATCTTGATCAACAGCAACCCCGCCACGATTATGACGGATCCGGATTTCGCCGACCGCACCTATATCGAACCGATCACGCTCGATGTGGTGGAAAAGGTCATCGAGTGCGAGCGGCCGGATGCGCTCTTACCGACCATGGGAGGCCAGACCGCTCTGAACACCGCGATCGGGTTGGCCAAACGAGGCGTGCTGGAGAAATACGGCGTGACACTGATCGGCGCGTCGATCGAAGCCATCCATAAAGCCGAGGACCGGGATGCCTTCCGCCAGGCGATGTGGAAAATCGGCTTGCGCGTCCCGGACAGCGGTGTGGCCACGTCGCTCCTGGAGGCCGAAGAACAAGTCAGACGGGTTCAGTTTCCGGCTATTGTGCGACCGTCGTTTACGATGGGCGGAACCGGCGGCAACATCGCCTACAACATCGAAGAGTTTCGTGCGCATGTGGAATGGGGACTGTCCATGAGCCCGGTTCGCCAGGTGCTGATCGAGCAGTCGGTCATCGGGTGGAAAGAATTCGAGCTCGAAGTCATGCGCGACCTGAAGGACAATGTGGTCATCGTCTGCCCGATCGAGAATCTCGACCCGATGGGGGTGCACACCGGCGACAGCATCACGGTCGCTCCCGCCCTCACGCTGACCGACAAAGAATACCAAATGATGCGGGACGCGGCCGTGCGTATCATTCGCGAGATCGGCGTCGATACCGGCGGGGCGAACATCCAGTTCGGCATGAACCCCGCCAACGGTGACATGGTCGTGATCGAAATGAATCCACGGGTGTCCCGGAGTTCGGCCCTCGCCTCGAAAGCAACGGGATTCCCCATTGCGAAAATTGCGGCCAAGTTGGCTGTCGGCTATTCCCTCGACGAAATCACCAACGATATTACCGGCGTGACCAAAGCCTCCTTCGAACCGACCATCGACTATGTCGTCGTCAAGATCCCGCGCTTCGCCTTTCGGAAGTTTCCCGGGGCCGATCCCACACTGACGACGCAGATGAAATCGGTCGGGGAGGTCATGGCCATCGGACGGACCTTCAAGGAATCGCTCCAGAAGGCCATCCGTTCCATGGAAGTGGATCAGTTCGGCTTGACCTCAAAAATGGGCCTGGACCTGGGAGTGCCGCCGACTTTGAATCGGGAAGAGGCGACGGAACAGGTTCGAAAAGCCGTGCGCACGCCGCTTCCCGACCGTCTCTGGCGCCTAGCCGACGGGATGCGACTCGGAATGACCAACCAGGAACTTTTCAGTCTGACGAAAATCGATCCGTGGTTTTTGGAACAGGTGCGTGAGCTCGTGGAGTACGAACGACGGCTCGTCGCAGAACGCGGGGGGATCTGCGCCACGGGCCTCAACCCGGAGTTCTTGCTGGAGGCAAAAGCACTGGGATTTGCAGACGAGCGCCTGGCGCAGCTCCTCGGCGTGGAGCAACACCACGTCCGCGGCTGGAGGCTGGCGCTGAGTCAGGGCCCTCAACCCCGCGGTGTGACCTATAAACGTGTCGATACCTGCGCGGCCGAGTTTGAAGCCCATACACCCTATCTCTACTCGACGTACGAACGGGACTGTGAGGCTCGACCCACGAACCGGAAGAAAGTCGTCATTCTCGGCGGCGGTCCGAACCGGATCGGGCAGGGGATTGAATTCGACTATTGTTGCGTGCACGCTGCGATGGCGTTGCGTGAAGAACAGATCGAAACCATCATGGTCAATTGCAATCCCGAGACGGTCAGTACGGATTATGACACCTCCGATAAACTTTTCTTTGAGCCGCTCACGCTGGTGGATGTGTTGTATATCTATGAGAGAGAGAAGCCCATCGGTGTCATTGTCCAGCTGGGCGGGCAGACGCCCCTTAATCTGGCAAGGGTGCTCACG
>JACQHN010000094.1 GCA_016199015.1 Nitrospira defluvii | reverse complement strand
GACCATGTCGAACAGCCGCCGGTACAACAGATGTGTCGCCCGATTGTTCGTGAGGGGCGCGGAAATATGTCGGGTGCGAATGACTTTGGGACGTGGATCGACCAACCGAGTCGCCAGCGCCGCGAGCCAACTGTCGCGCGAGCTGTTCACATGGACGATGTCGGGACGGTCCCGCTTCAACAGACGGCGAAAGGCAAGAATCGACCAAGGCAAGCGCCATTGCTGCATGATGAAAGGTTCCACCGGCAGCCCGCGCTCCTTGGCCATCGCCATAATCGGACTGTGCGGCTCCAACACCAACCGCACGCGATGACCTCGTTTGCAGAGTCGCTCGGCATGCAGCAGGACAGCCAGTTCCTGCCCGCCTACCGTCCTGCTGGATTCCGCAATCAGAATATTCACAACGATCTCTGCTTCAGTGATTGGTCAAGTTGCTGTTGCACGGCGCGAACGACCTGGTCTGGTCCTACAGCGGTCAGACATTCGAGCCTCGCGGCCCGAGCACAATCTCGTCGAAAACAAGGACTGCATTCCACCGCATGCGACAGGACGAGATGCCCCCTGCCATAGGGCCCCGTTCTGCGCGGATCAGTCGGCCCGAATAACGCCACCACCGGCGTCCCCACCGCCGTCGCAATGTGCATCGGTCCGGAATCGTTGGTGACCAAGACAGCCGCCTGTCGCAACAAACAGGGCAGCAAGCCTACAGGGGTCTGTCCCGTGAGATCAACCGCTTTCGTGCGCATGAGGGCCATCACCGCGAGAGATTCCAGCCGCTCAGCCGCTCCTCCGATGAAGACGATCGGCAATGCATGCGTCCGAGACAGCTGATCCGCGGCCTCGGCAAAATGCTGCGGAGGCCAGCGTTTGGTCTCCCAGCGCGCGGAGGCGTTGATTGCAATCCAAGGCAGGGGCGCTGCCACTCCGGCTCCAGCGAGGATCGTTTCCACGGCCTGCCGGTCTTCCGGACGATCGACAAATTCGAAGAGAGGCTGCGCCGGGCGTTCCGCACCGAGCGCCTCTGCCACCAACAGGTATCGATCGACCGCGTGCATGGGTGCATCCGGAACCTCGACCCGCTGGGTATAGAACAACGGGCTGCCCTCACGCGCGTTGGCCAATCCTATCCGACGGCCACAACCGGTCAACCAGGCCATGGCGGCGCTCCGGAGAAGCCCTTGCAGATCGACAACCAGATCAAAGCGAGCCGCACGAAGTTCAGGCACCCGGCCCAACCAGCCCGACAGCCCCATCCCCACCGCGCAGACCTGATCGACTCCGCCGATGACTTCCACCAACGGCGCCCATTGCCGCTTCACCAGCCACGTCATTTCGGCGTGAGGAAAACGCGCGCGCAAGGCCGCCAAGGTCGGCATCGTATGTACGATGTCGCCAAGAGAACTCGGTTTGATGAGCAGGAGTCGGCGTACAGGGTCGGTCATTCAGCCACCAGAGACGACGCCACGATCAGAGATGCACCTGTGAGGCAGCCGGCCTGCGAGTCGCATGCGCGAGAATCCACTCAACCGCTTTCGGCAAGGTATCAGCCACATGATCCGGGGCCAGACCGCGATCGGTCAGGTCGGCCAACGTCTCCGTCCCCGACGATCCGGTCATGACCAGCAGGCTTTGCACGCCGACCTGTTTCGCCAGCTCGACGTCACGCGCGCTGTCCCCAATGAGATAGGCGCGACTCAGATCCACCTGCAATTCGGCGACGGCCCGCTCGATCATTCCCGGAGCAGGCTTACGGCAATTGCATCGATCATCGGGATGGTGAGGACAAAAATACAGCCCATCGAGCGTCACCTTATCTTCAGCCAACAGCAGGCGCAGCTTGCCGTGAATCGCCTCAAGATCTTTGCCGGCAAAATATCCTCGTCCCAGTCCGGACTGATTCGTCACGACGACCAGGCGCGCGCCGGCCTGCTGGAGCCGGGCAAGCGCTGCGCCGACGCCCGGCAGCAGTGCCATCTCCTCGGGAGACTTGACGTAGCCGGTGTCTTCATTCAACGTGCCGTCACGATCTAAAAACACCGTCACTCCCGCCAGCGAAACGGGGTCGATGCTGCGCTGCGACGGCTCCGGTTCGGCCACCAGTGGAGGGGCCGCAAGCGGCAGATGCTGCAGGGCCGCGCCGTACACCTGATCCACGGTCACCGCGGTCATACAGCGGTGATCGATGGGACATTCCCGCAGCAAGCAGGGCGCACAGGAAACCGGTTGCCGGACCAGCTTCGCCTCGACTCCATAGGGTGACGTGGTGTGCCAATCGGTCGGACCGAATACGGCCACCAGCGGAACGTTGAACGCCGCCGCCACATGCATAGGCCCCGTATCGTTCGTCAGGAACAACTGGCAGCGCTTCACGAGCGCCATCAATTCTCTCACCGTGGTCTGCCCGGAACAGACCACGGTGCGCGTCTTGATCTGTTTGGCGATCGCTTGCCCTAGCTGTTCTTCGCCCTTGGCGCCTAGGATGGCCACGCCGACTCTGACACCGGCTTGAGCCTGCATATCCTTCAGCACACGATTGACGACCTCGGCGTACCGATCCGGCAGCCATCTCTTGGCATGGCCATAGGTCGAGCCGGGATTGACGCCGATCACCAGATCCGACGCGCCGATCCCGGCATCAGCCAGCCGTTTGGTGATCGCAGCAGATTCTTCCGGCGTGACGAAAAGGCGCGGAGCCGGCGCAGGACCATGGCCTCCCAGCGGCCGCAATAAATCCCAATAGTACTCCACCTGATGTCGCTGGCCGTTTCGTGCCGGCACGGACACGGGGTCCGTCAGGAACAGGCTCCGTCCGTCCGTCGCATACCCGAACCGTCGAGGAATGCCTGCCAAGAAACTGATCAGGGCCGCCTCAAACGCATTCTGAAATAAAATGGCGAGATCGAATCGATGGCGGCGCAACACCCCGGCAAGCGTCCATTTACCGGTGAGCCCCGCATGGCGTCCTCGATCGTCATACACCAGCGTCCGATTCACCGCCGGGTGCTGCGCCAGCAGATCGGCAATCGCCGGCTTGACGAGCAGCGTGATCTCGGCGTGAGGAAACATCGTGCGCACCTGGCTCAAGGCAGGTTCGCACATGACGGCGTCCCCCAGCCAGTTGGGGCCGCGGACGACGATGCGATGAATCCCTTCCTTACGCATGACCTGCCTTTGTCACCGACCGTATATTGAGCACGCTGCGGAAAAGCGGTGTGATGCTCATGTGAATTCGATACCGTGAACAGCTGGGACTACGAACGAATGAACCCGCAGGATGCTCAAAAAGACCGTCCAGCAAGACCGCAGCGAGGTCCGCGACGCGAAGCATACTGAGCGTCACGTCTGCGGACGGGCGCGAGTCGGTGAGCGCCCAGTGTCTTAGAAGCGAATCGTAACATTCTTACCCGCCCACCCTGAGCCTGCCGGGACAGGCTCTGTTCCCATGGCCGTACGGTGAGCCTCGGCGCGACGCGAGAACGCCGCTGGCGGACTTTTTCAGCATCCTGCCAAGGAACTCATCACTGTGACTCAGGTCAGCGTCGTCATTCCCGCCTACAACGGTACGTCCAGATATCTGGAGCAGGCGATTCACTCCGTGCTCGCGCAGACCTATGCCGATTACGAAATCATCGTCGTAGACGATGCGTCGACCGACGGCACCGGCGCCCTGGTGCAAAAAATCTCTCAGGTCCGGTACGTGCGGCGCAGCCAGAACGGCGGCCAAGCCGCGGCGCGTAATACCGGCGCCCAGCTCGCCCAGGGCCCCTACCTGGCGTTTCTTGATCAGGACGATCTCTGGGAGCCCACGTTTCTGGAAGAGACGCTCGGCATCCTCGAACCCACAACGCGAGCGACCCTCGTCCATTGCGACGGGTACCAGGTGGATGAGCAGAACAACATTCTGGAATACGATGCCGCCATGAAACACAGCGGGAGCATTACGCAGTTGCTCCGAGGCGGGCATGATGTGGCAACATCCGGCACGTTATTCCGCAAGGCATGTTTCGACGCAGTGGGAGGCTACGACGCGCAACTTTCGATTTGGGAAGACATGGACTTGGCCATCCGCCTCTGGAGACCCGATCGATTCATCCATCTTCCGAAGCCTCTATACCGTCACCGGCTCTACGGACACAATGCCTCGCGTGATATTCCCTCTCTGCGGGCGCTGGAAGGCCGCCGTCGATTCCTCGAAAAACACGCCCCCGCGTGCCATGCGGGGACAGCCGAAGCCGATGCCCTATCGAGCGATTGGGCTATCTACCATGCAGACCTGGGAAAGCACTATCTACGAGCTCACGCGCCGCGGCAGGCACGCGAAGCCTTTCGATCCTCCCTGCGCCACCAACCACTGAACGTCAAAACCTGGTCCAGGCTCGTCAGATCGTACTTTCTTTAATCGCGCTCCGCACTTTCCTGGCGTACATTTTTAGTTCGGTCCCGTATCCCAGATGCCCGACGCAGAAACAGAAGGGGCGGACGAATACCTTTTCAATGGACCTGCGGCAAGGCACGGCTCGGCCCAACCGTTGTTCCCACACCCGATCCAGGCTTGCCATAAAATACAGTGAGCCGAGACCGGTGCTGATCGATTCGATTTGGAACCCAGCCGCCTCTAGCACCCGCCTGAGCGTCGCCGTTTCATAATGGAAGAGATGCCGAGGGAGTTCCCAGGGAAACCACCATTGCCCGAACAGCTTCGCTTCCAGGCTGCCGGCATTGGGGCAGAGGATCACGACCCGACCGTCCCAATCCAAAATTCGCCACACCTCTTTCAGCAAGGGCTGCGGACCGTGCAGATGTTCCAGCACATGACTGAATAACACCGTATCGAAGGACCGGTCAGGATAGGCCATCGATCCCAAATCACTCAGACACACCCGGTCACCGAAGCGAGCCCGCGCCTGTGCCACCGCCACGGCGCTTGCATCCACCCCGGACACGTCCCACCCTTGTTCTTGCAACGACACCAGATTGTTCCCTGCTCCGCAGCCGACATCCAGAGCACGGCCTTTTCCGGCCCAGGGCAGAAGGCCACGCCCGCGCCACCAACGCCAGAAGAACTCAGGCCAGAGCACCAGCCGCCGCGCCCATTGCCATGGGCGCACCTGCTCCGGCGTCGGATAGCCATAAAAATCCTGAGCGATCCATCGCCGGACCTTTCCCGACCACCGCTTGGCGGCACGCCGGAGATCACTGGACACCTGAGGCGCGGCATCCGGATAGTACGTGGCAGGATAGTAGCGGCCGATTTCCTCACGAGTGGGGCGTGGATTCAAGAACAGGATGCGGCAATCCTGACAACGGACCACCGTAAACAACTCGTCCGTCACATGGTGGGCGAGGTCGTGCTGACTGAAAATTGTCGTGGTGGACGTCCCTCCACACACTTCGCAGTTGATGGTTTCCATAGTTGGGGATAAGAGCGTATGACTCATGGAACGGGGAAACAGGAGCTTATAGCGTATGGCTGATGGCGGGAAGAGAAGATCTGCGCCTCTGACTCCGGGCTATCAGCCATCCGCTATTGACCATTCGCTCTCTCTTCTGGCTCCTGCTGTTAGCTATACGCCATATGCTCTTTTCTTCGGACGATTCACGGTTGTCAAGCACGAAGCTGGCGGACTTTTTCAGCATCCT
>JACQHN010000093.1 GCA_016199015.1 Nitrospira defluvii | reverse complement strand
GGTTTTATAAACAACAGCGCCAGAAGCCGGCTCCCCCCGCCGTGCAGCGCATCGCCTGGACCGAGCGGGCCGAGTCACCCTGGACTGCGACCGACTCCTCCGAGCAAGAGGCATCCGACTGCCGCTCGCGCTATCCGGGAGGAATTGACGCCGTCCGCACTGACTTCCAGCGCACTCAGGCGCTGCTGTCCCTCAGCCTGACCTTTTACGAGTTCGCCCTGGTGGGCGATGGCGACGACAACGCCGCTTACAACAGCCGTGAACTTCGAGACATCCTCCTCGCCCTGGACTTGTCGTCCGAACCATCGCTTGGAGCCGATGCGCATCTGCTCGCGCTCACGTCGAAATTCGATACGCTGCATGATGCCCGCGGCATGGAAGCGCTGATGAACGGCATGGGCAAGCTGTACGATCAGGGCTATCGCGTGACCACCGCAGACAAGGCCCGCTTGAATCGGGTGATGGAATGATCGCCACCCTGATTCGGTGGCAAGAACTGGCGCGGGTCTGGATCGGCCACTGGCTGAGCCGCCCCTTCCACCATCTGTTCAACCTGATGCCCGGCGTCGAAATCGGTCTGTCCAAACCGGGCGTCACGCGCCTTCCTCTCGTTCACGCACCGCTGGCCGGGCGTCGCGCCGTACACTTGAGCGACTTGCATTTGGACCGCTACCGGCCAAGACATCGCGCCATTGTTCGCCGCGTGGCCGAATTGGCGCCCGACTGGATCTTCATTACGGGCGACCTTCTGAATGTCCGAGACGGCCTGCCGCATGTCCTTCGCTTTCTGACTGAATTACGGCGGCTTGCTCCGGTCTTCGTGACTCTCGGCAACCACGACCACTACAGCGGTGTGCGCGTCGATGAATTCGCCGAGCAATTCGACCGTCGCAAGGTGACGCTGCTGGTCAACCAAGTGACATTCCTTCCCATGGAGATAGGGGAGCTGGCGATCGTCGGCCTCGACGACCCCTCACTCCACCGTGCGGATCTCCGTTGCATTCCATCACCGCAGCCGGGGCGTTTCACGCTCGTCTTGGCTCATGCACCCAATATTCTGGATCAACTGACGCCTCAGCACCATGTCGACCTCACGCTCTGCGGACATAGCCATGCGGGTCAGTGGCGGATACCCTACATCCCGACGTTCTGGTTACCACCAGGCTGTCACGGACGAACCAACGGCCTGTACAGCAAGGACAACCACCGCCTCTACGTCAACCGCGGCCTAGGCTGGGCGGTCATTCCCGTTCGCCTGAATTGCACGCCTGAAATCGTCGTCCTCGACTGGACGACCTGACCGGTCTGCACTGCTCACTTCTCTGTCCTTTACCGTCATCGGATACGCTCCAACGCCTCGCGGGCCCGGCTCCGCACTGTTTGGTCCCAGTCCTCCTTGCTGACATGGGCGAGCTTGTCTTTCGCGGCGGATGCGCGCAAGCGCCCAAGGCCGAGGGCTGCGCTGGAACGCACATAAGCATGGTCATCCTCCAGCGCCGCCAACAGATGGGTCACCGCCGTTTCGTCGCCGATCACTCCCAAGTGGCTGGCTGCCATCCCCCGCACCTGATGTTGCTTGTCTCCCAATGCCCGCTGCAACGTCGTCACGAATAATTCCTGAAGCTGCGGCGCGATCGCCTCAAGGCCTGCGCGACGGTACTCATTCACTTCGATCATCGCGAACGCCAATTCCAGCCGTTTCTGCGATGAGGGCTGTTTCTCCAGCAACGTGATCAATCGCGCGCGTTCCTTGCGCCGAGTCAGGCGTTTCCTGATCTTTCCTATGATGATCCAGATCGCCGTCAGCACCATCAGCAACAGCGCGGCCAAAGGAAGGGCTTGATCGATGATGAGATCCTGCACCTCTAGCGACAGACGCTTCCATATCCATACGCCGGAGACGACGAGGCCCAGCAAGAGCAGTATGGCAGTCAGATTGGCTTGGCCGGATTGCGGGTGACGGTGCATGGCAGGCGACATGATAGGGGGCCGGTCGTCACGGCGTCAACGCAACCTCGTCGCCAACTCTTGACAGGCGCCTGATGCGGTGACTAGGCTGCGTCCGCTGTGGACATTCCCCACCTCAAAGACGATCCGCATCTGAAAGTTCTACGCCCGCTGGTGGAGGCCTATCTCTCTTTCTGGCGCACAGACAGCCGCCACGTGCGCTCATTGCGGCTCACCCCTTCGCAGTTCGACGTGATCGCCACCTTGGGTGACACCGAAGGCCTGACCTGCGCCGAACTGTCGACGGCCACCTTAGTGACGAAGGGAACCTTGACCGGCGTGCTGGACCGCCTGGAGGCCAAGGGGTTGATCAGGCGAATTCCAGTGGCTGCCGACCGGCGAAGCACTCGCATCTGTCTCACCGACAAAGGCGACCGCCTGTTCCGAAAAACCTTCGCTGCGCACATCGCCTTCATTCGCCCCTACTTCGAGCGCGCGCTCAGCACCGCGGAAGCCGAACAATTGCGCCGGCTGCTCATCCGCTTACGGCAGAGCTTCCAGGAGGCGCCGATTTCATGATCCGGGTGACGGTCCTAGGCTCGGGGACGAACGTGCATCCCACCAGGGCCGCAGCCGGCTATCTGATTGAAACCGATCACACGTTCCTCCTCGACTTCGGTCCGCGCACCCTCTCCAACTTGATCAAGACCGGCGTCGACCGCCACCGCATTACACACATTCTGTTTTCCCATTTCCACGCCGACCATTTCGCCGACTTCATCCCATTTTTTTTCGATGCCGTCATTTTCGGCAAGTATCAGGGCGGCACGAGGCCACCGCTGACCCTCATGGGGCCGCGCGGAACCACCCGCCTGATACGGGCCATGCTGACCACGTTCCCGAGCTTTGACAAGGCGCCCTTTCGCGTCACGATTCGCGAAGTCTCCGATCGCAGCTTCCGGCTGGGCGATACCCGAATTCGGCCCGCTACCGTCACTCACGCTCCCCGCCTCCACTGTGTAGGCTACCGGATTGAATATCAGGACCACGTCGTGGCCTATTCCGGCGATTCGCTCTATTGCGATAGCCTGGTTCAGCTCTGTCGCGAGGCGGACCTCGCCATCTTGGACTGTTCCTTTCCAGAAAACCGCCCAGGCGCCGGGCATCTGCATGCCGGGCTCTGCGGCCGTGTGGCGCAGGAAGCGGGCATCAACCAGCTCGTGCTGTCCCATTTTTATCCGATTGCCGAACAGTATGACGTGCGAGCACAGGCGGGGAACTACTTCGCGGGACGGATTCGGATGGCGCGGGACCTGCTCAAGCTGCGTGGTTAGTCAGAAATAGTCCTGCGTGCGTTCGAGAAGACTAAACGAGAGAAGTCCCGCCCGGCGAGAGAATCGGACGACAGAGCAGGTCTTCAGGAGTACTCCGGACTAGAACGGCCGTACAGGGTGCTCAAAAAGGCCGTCCTCCTCGTTCGTCGTTCGTGACGCGTGAGCAATCGGAATGCTCAATGTTCAGTGTTCAATTGAGGATGAACCGAATTGAAAATTGAGCATTGAGAATTGAACATGTG
>JACQHN010000089.1 GCA_016199015.1 Nitrospira defluvii | reverse complement strand
GGGGTACCCTTATCTGGGCGGGCGTGTGCGCCGGAGTCGGGGCGCTGTTCAGCAATCAACTGGAGTATCTGGCCGGACTGTTCGATCAGGCCCGTGGGTTGGTGCTCACGATTCTGCTTGTCGCGGTGGCGGGATTCATCGGGTATAAGTACTATCATCGGCAGAAGTTCTTGCGGCACCTGCGGATGGCTAAGATTTCCGTGGAGGAACTCAAGCGACGTTTGGACGCCGGAGATGCCATTAGCGTGGTCGATGTTCGGCATCCGCTCGCCCTGGAGCTCGATCCGGAGACTATTCCAGGCGCCATCAACTTCACGATGGAGGAAATTGAGCACCGCCATCACGAAATCCCGCGTGATCGTGACATCGTGCTCTACTGCACCTGCCCGAACGAAGTCTCCAGCGCCCGGACGGCGTTTCTGTTGAAGAAGAAAGGCATCCATCGAGTGCGTCCTCTGGTAGGCGGCCTTGATGCGTGGCGCGAACGAAAATTTCCCGTGGAGCGACGTTCTTCTAACGCTGCCGTGTAGTCTGACAGGATGCGACCCGCTGTCTCCGGCCGGCCGCCGCTCAGGCGAGGAAGAACTAAAAGCCTAATTCTTTTTCCAGCTTGTCCTGGTCTTTCTTGAAACTCTTCTTGCGGGCCTCTTCCGCTTGCTGAGCCTGGGCCTCGTGTTGCGTGATGGTCGCGGACGCCTTCTCACTGTCACCGGCGATGTTGTAGTAGCCTGCGGCACGTGCACCTTCGCCCTTGCTCGCCGCGCGTTCCGCCAGCGTCCTGGCTTTGTCACGCACCTTCTTCTCTTTGTCGGGCTTCTCGGCGAAGCGATAGTAGGTCAGCGCCTTCTCAAGAAAACTTCGTCCGTCCTCCATCGCCGCGCTGTCACCGCGCTTCTCGGCCCGCTCGCGCACGTGACTCTCCCCGGTCTTCGCCTGGCGCGCCCAATTCATGGCTAGGTCGAGCGATGGCATCGAGTCCCTGGTGGCCGATGCGAACTGTCTGTCTTCCGCCGCGAGGGCCTTCTCCACATTCTTCAGGGCGTGCGCCCGCATGGCTTGTTCCTGTGCGCTGTCTTGCTGGCGTGCGAAATACTCGATGGCGTTCGCGACCGTGTTGAGGTCATCCGGTTTGGCCTCCACCAACTTGCGCTGCATCCGGCCTGCATCCGCGATGCTGTGCGCGCGCTCGTACCAGTCGAATGCCTCTGGGAATCGGCTTTTCTTTTCCTCTTCGCCGGCAAGGGTCTTCGCCAGGCGCTTCTTGAGGGTGTCCCATGCCGGGTAGTTGGCGAGGCAGTCGCTGTTCACTTTCTCAGCCGCGCTGTACGCGTCGCGTGCGCGGCCTCCCCGTTCAAGCTCTTCCGCCTGCTTGAACTGCTCGTTCGCCCTGTTCTTGTCTGCCTTGTCGGGGCAGAGATCATCGGCCCAGGCGCCCGGCGCCAATGCGGAAAGAGCGAACAGCACCATGCAGCCTACTCTGTGCGTTTGTGCCATAGCAGGTCTCCTGCTCACTTCATCATGTTCATGATCGAGCCCATATCCATGCCGGGCATGGTTTCGTATCCGGGAGGGATCTCGAACAGCGCCGGGTCCTGTTTGCCGATTGTGAGATTGGACAATTCAATCTTGAACCGCTCCTTGTTGCCCTGTTCGACCGACAGCGCGTCCAACTTGACCAAGATGCCTTCTTTGGTGGTCCACATAAAGCCGCCGAACTTGCTACCGTCGGTATGCGTCATGATTATCTTGCTCTTGTTGACACTGACCCCATTCAGCGTTTCCGGGCCGACGACGGTCTGCTCGATGGTGTAGGCCGATGGGTCGTCTTTGCTCGGCTGCCGGGCACCCTGCTTCATTTCCATGTACATCTTTTCTTCCGGCATGAGCGTCCACATCACCTTCTTGTCATGGCGCGTGATCGTGACCATGGCCATTCCCTCCTGTGTCATGTCGCGCCGTTCCTTCATGGGCGTGGAATAGACGCGGCCCTTCATCGCGCCTTCCGCATGTTCAATGACGGAGTCGGCAGAGTATTCGACGGTCGGTCGATCTGCTGCCGCCGATGTTCCGGCAAGCGGCATCAGGGTGGCGAGGAAGAAGACGGACGTCAGTAGGTGGTGTCTCATGATGGGTCTCTCCTTGGTCTGAAACAGTGGGATGATGTGCCGGTACGATTCGTCAGTCTGGCCCGTATCTCGCGGGGCCATGGTCTGTGTCTCGATATGTATGGGCCATGCAGTTTCAGGCGCGTGGAGTGGAGCTGGTCTGCAGTCTGCTCAAGAAGTTACCCGACGGATAGGTATGCTGTTGTCCGGTGGAAGGAAACTCTAGCAAGGATCATCCGATCGGTCAAATAGGGACGGAACTCACGCAGGGCCCGCGTATCGCAGGGCAGGTTCTGGCGGCGGCTCTCTCGCCTGGGCCCATCATATTCCGGTCCTGGCCCCCCTTGATTCGTTCCGGTCGAAGTGGGAGAACGTTCGGCATTGCGCCTTCGGTGGCCGCTTCACCGCTGTTGCGCCCTGTGCTGAAGAGTCGCACTGTCGGGAAGACCTTCCTCCACGAAAGGAGTCCATGGATGAAACGGATCGTGATCCTCTCGATAGCCGCGACGGCACTCTTGTTCGAAGCAGGCGGCTCGACAGTCGGCGCGGTCTCTGGTACTGTCATCGGTGCCGGTGATCGGCCAGAGATTATGAGCACCCGGGCATGGCTTGTGAAAAGCGCCTCCCGTGCGAAGGTCAGCATAGCGAAGTACAAGGTCGTGGGTGTGTTTCAGAGGGACAAGCAATTTATCGGGGTCCGCTATCGCCAATGTGACGAAACAAGTCGAATTCGAATTCAGCTGGCCACTGGAAGAGGCGCCGCTGCCCAGAGTGCTTGCGAATATTCCAACCAAGGTTGAGAGCTATCGTGATGGCTCGGGTGTCTGTCCGGCTCCGATCCTCAAGGGAACCTATGAGCATTTCGAGTTGAAGAGCATCATGGTAATCGGACCGATGTTCGGTCTGGTGGGCGAACGGAGAACGCCGGATATGGACGAATATGTCGGCGGTGGCGGCTGCCTGGGCACGCATCCGGTTCAGGGGCAGGTTCGCGAGGAACAGCTGCTCGTGACATTACCCCCGGAATTCTTTACGGGCCAAGCGCCCAAGGGCCAGGTCTTAAGACAACAAGACCAGGGATGGACCTGGACGTTTACGGGAATCCCCTGAACCTCAAAAAGTAACTGTTTTTGGAGGGCAACTATCATGACACTGAGGCTCACTCGGCTTGCATGGCGGGATGAAGGAGTTAGCTACAGTACCGATCTGCTGTTCGGGCGAGCTAAGGCCAAACCCTGCTGTGATCTGTCCGACAGACTTGTTGCACGATCCCTCAACATACTTCCAACGTGCGCCTCGCTCTCTCGCTCCTCCGCGTCGGTCTCGCGACGTGGCTTTGCGATTTCGCCACGAACCGTCGTGGGAAAAGAGGCCATCGCCGTGAGACGATGGAGCCGTTGACAGGCCGCGGGCTTCTCGCTAGGGTCGAGAGCGAAGGGCGCAAGAAACCACGACGGTTGAAAAGAGAAATGACTCCCGGCCCAGTACCAGCCAGATTGCGGCCTAACTAGCCAGTTTCCTCATCCTTCATCGACCTGACTCAATTTTTCGACTTCGGCCAGGACAATGAAAAACTCGTCCTCATGGTCTTCGTAGACCACTCGGAGAATGCGTGGGATAGGGAGCCGATAGGGAAGTTTGAGGAGAAACGTAGGTGGGTTGTATCCGGGGAGACGATAACCGACGGGCTCAGCTTCACGTTCAAGTCGCCAGATCAGACCCGTGACGACTTTCTTGAGTAACGGGTCTTTCCCTTCTTCTTCCCGGAGGTATTCCTTGGTGGCGGGAGCAATCCGTACCGTTCTGAGCGTCGCCATCGATCAGGCTATCTTGCTCAGTTTGCGCTTTGCCCACTTCACGTCGTCCTCGGTGATTTCCGCCAGCTCAGAAGCAAAGGCGGTTTCGAGCGGGATTTCTTCGCCGATTTCGGCCAATTTCCAAATGTCATCATGCGTGGCCATGCTGATCGACGAGGCGGTGTGGTTATAGCAAACTTCTCGGAGCACATCGTCAACGATGCTAATTTCCTCCGAGGTGAACATTGAAAAATCCGGCTTCGTCATTGCGATGAGGTCACGCTTAGGATACCCGTGATAATCAGCTTGCCTGACTACAATGTCCCCCCGTTTCTCCAGCTTCTTGAGCGTTTCCAAGATATGCTTGGGGACTGGTCCGTACTGTTGCTTCACGTAGGTTTCCCCAGTGATGGTCTCCCCTCGCATCTGTAGCGAAATCACGTCGGAGTACCACAGGATTTTATTCAGCTTGGTAGAACCAAGAACGGTAGGATCTTGGCACTTGTAGCAGATATAGTGGGCAAGAGCCTCAAGCTTCTGGGGCACACGCCGCCGCTGCCGCCCCATTCTTATCCGTGCCATAAGCCCGCCTCCCGTGGATGAACACTATTAAGAACCGCAAGGAAATCTTTGTAAAACGATTTCAAAAAGTCCGAATGAATTCACAAGAGGATAGCTCGACGGGCTCATCATTATAGTGAACAGTGTTGCCGCGAAGCAACCAACCGGTTTGCCCTTGGCTGGTGGAAACAAAACCGTTACCATCCAACTCTTCTATCTACCGAGAAATTCTGCAACAGGCTTGCGGTCCAGCTTTTCGTGGTAAGTCTGGTTGCTGTAATCCTTTAGACAGTCGTAGCACGCGGTTTCGCAACGGCATGTGGTGCAGATCTCACAGGCCTTGCGCACTACTTCTTTCCAATTGTCGAGTCCTTCTTTAGCAAATCCTGCCCCTCCTGGCGTCCGGTCGTAAAGAATAATCTCGACACCGGCTCCCTCGGTGCGTTTTCCCAGCCATCGCCACGAGACTCCGATGTCCATTGCCTCAATGTCCAATACAGCACACAGCCCTTTTTGCAAAGAATACGCGAGTGACTCGACAGAGGGGACTGGTGCCCGGGGGCGAGCGATCAGACAGAACGTTTGAAACTCATGCCCATATGCTAGAGGAGCCGACAGTTTTCCCCAGGTCAAGGTATTCTCACACTGCACGTTGCCTGAGAATGCCCTGAGCCTCTTGTGCTTCTGACCGAACTTCACCGAACTGAGAGGTTCACTGCAGCCACACTTGGGACAAAGCATAAACCCTTTATTCCCAGGACCGAGATTGTAGCGGAAGAGGTGTCCCTTATCCTTTAAGGCTACATGAAACAGTCCGAAGTCGCGAAGAAGGTCCGGTTCGACAAAATCAATAAAGTGGGTGAGCGTTTGTCGTTGGCGAACCAGCGTGGTTCTTCGATGGCGTGTAGCCCCCTGGTTGTCTTTGTCGATTCGCACACTAAAGGCTACTGGCGCAACGAAAGGCTTGAGGTCTTGGGACGGATTAATCGCCTTGTGGCAGACGGCGCATTCTCCCTTAAGCTCGTCCTGAGTACGCGCAGTTCTGATTTGCTCACAATCCCTGCATTTGAAATACCACCGACGTTCCGGTTTGTCCGTTTCGCTGACAACATATAGCCCTGCACTCGTAAAAACTTTCTTGTGGGCAATGACCTGAGCTCCTGGTGCAAATTCGGCAATGGCAAGGGCGCGGTCACGACTGAGTTCTACATCTACATCACGTGACCAACGTGTCCAGCCGGTTTCCAATGTGACGACATCCAAAGGAAATGCGTAGCGGGGAAGAAATCCACGTTTGGCGAGGACCTCAATGACATCACTGCCCAAAAGATCCTTGATAGCGCGGTCTATTTCATCGGTTCTATTTCCTGCATCGAAAACCTTCTTGCGTTCCGCAACCAATGCTTTCAACTCGTCAGTAATTCCAATGAGAATCTCCTCGTACTTCCCTTTAGCGAAGGCTTTCGCGCCTTGAAATCCTTCAAGTGCCTTCAAGCCAGAGCGTGCCGCTTCGGTTCGAAAGATGTTTGCTTCACTTTGTTGGCTTAGCCAATCCTCAAATCCACGAAGCACGGCCTGAGGTACTTTAAACCACTGTGAAGGGATGTTCTCTCTTGAATCCAGTGCCAGAAAGCTTTCAAGCCGTATACTCTGCGCGATGCTGCCTAAAACCCGTTCTTCTACGATCTTGGTGCGTAAGAATTGTGCGAAGACCATGGCATTGAAATGTCGCTGGGCAATAATGCGGTTGCTTAAAAAGACGGTTGGGGTTCGCACTTCGCCGGACATCAATCGAGGAGGGTCACTCCAGGCATCAGCATCGTATTTCGTCCGACGGCAGAGCGTGACGCAGACGGCGTTCTTATCTTCGCCGCGGCCAGCGCGTCCTACCCGCTGGACGTAATTGGCACTTGTGGGAGGGGCGTTACGCAGCAGCACCTTTTGCAGGTCTCCGATATTGATTCCCATTTCGAAGGTCGTCGTGCTGCTGAGCAGGTTGACGCCCTCCGCAGCTCGAAACGCATCTTCAATCTTCTTGGCTAGGTCTTTTTCGATTTGGGCAGTATGCTCTTCTGAGTTCAGGGTGCTGAAACGTGGCACAATAGCGCCGGACACCCAACGACCGATCATGTTCTCATTTGTAGGATCGAAAGGCCGGGCCAGCTGCGGACCTTCGCATTCCTTACGCGGGCAGCACTGCCCAGCCGAGTAGGCGGTCACGATTCCACACCGGGTGCAGACGTGCCGGTGAGATGGGTTCACAACAAGAATGCGCTCATGATCGAGCTTCCACTGTTCCCTACTTTCAATGAGGAGCGAGTTGGAAGTCAGAAAGTCCCAAATCTGTTCAGCAACAGCCAGGATATTGTCTTGCGGTAGGAAAAGCAGGCGCCTCAAATAGCTGGTGATGAAGTTGTGTCTATAAGTGCCATCCTGATTGAGACGAGGTAGCCACCCTTTTGTGTTTCTAATCCCCTCTTTTCGTAACACATAGCTAATGGGAGCAATAACGCGACCGAACGCCGGGGCGTCAGGTTCAACGCCTCTTGGCAAGGTGAAGGCCTTTGCCTGCCGCAGAAACCCGAGCAGCACCTGGAGCGCGCCGTCGGCTTCGGCTGGCTTGAGGTGTGGGGCGTTCAGGAGTGAGCGAAACAGCGCCTTTTCTCTTTCGTTGACGCGATACTCGACTGCGACCAATCCGAAATCTTCTGCGGATTCGCGAGCGGCATCGGGAATCCCAAAATATGCAAATGTCTCCGCAATCCAGAGGTCACGCATGCCTTTTGAGTCTGGTTTCTCATCCGGCAATCGCGAGACCGGCAAGAAGAAGTCTGGGTCGTGGACGTCTGAGTCCTTATCGGCGAATTCCGCAAGGCGCTGAGCCAGGTCAACGAAGGTCAATGGCTTGGCCTGTGCCCTTACAACTTCTGTGATCTTGCGCCCCAGGTCGTACGAAAATGTCTCTTCCTCAAGGAGGGATGGGAACGCAGCGGCGCGTTGACGATTGTCCGTGAAGCAGAGCAATTTTCGCGGGAGTCTTCCAGCAGCTTTTTGAGGAATGACTTGGAAATGCGCCAAAGGAATGGCCATCGCCATCCCTATTTCATCGTCAGATTCTTGAAAGCGGCGAACCGGTTCGAGGCCTGAGCTGTTTCGCGCCCCGCAGTTCGGACAGGAAGTTAAAGGCTTTTTCTCCTGCTTATAGAGATTCTCACGATCTCTTGCCCTTCCAGTATTCGGACATTGCCGATGGAAGATCTGTATTGATCGGAGATGGGGCTGAGCACAAGCGCAATTATCGCCAGCACCCGGGTCATTCTTCTTCCCACAGATAACACACCAATTCAGTTTGGCAGGATTGGCGAATAGGTCTTCTTGTTCTTCATCCTCCTCCTCGCTTTTCGGCTGCGTCGGATACGGCAAACCGCCTTCGACACTGAAATAGGACCAATAAGAATCCGCCGCCCAGCTTAATTCTGTGCTGAATGAATCAAACTCGGGCTTCACCACGTCGGTTTCGTTGTCAGAACTTTGCGCGCGCCGCGGTCCTAAATCTTGCAACGCGCCATAAAGG
>JACQHN010000103.1 GCA_016199015.1 Nitrospira defluvii | reverse complement strand
ATTCGCCCCAGTCCGAGACCCACCGGGGTCACACCGGCGGCGAGATCGGCAATGGTGAGCACCGTAATGCCCTGCCGTTTTGCGAACAGCACCAGCGCCACGATGGTGCCGATCAATCCGCCATGGAAGGACATGCCGCCTTCCCAGACGGCGAAGATCTTGAGTGGATTCTCCAAATAGTAGGACAGGTTGTAAAACAGGACATAGCCCAGGCGGCCGCCGGCAAAGACCCCGACCGCCGCATAGACGATCATGTCGTAGACCTGGTCCTTGTTCATCGGGAGCTTCTGCGCCCTGGCCCGCGCCGCGATAATAAAATAGGCCAAGGTGAGTCCGATGAGATACATCAGACCATACCACCGGAACTGCAAGGGGCCTAAGCGCAGGAAGACCGGATCAATGTCGGGATAGGGGATGGCGCGGGACCACGACAGCATAGTAGGACTCCACATAGTTTCGCGATCTTATGTGAGCATGATCCGCATTGCAAGGTAGGCGGCGAAGCCTTGCTGGACAAGGGCTGGGGAGGGCTCCATGGTTTTTCTTACGGAAGTCTGTCGCTTTTCTGAAACGGTTGTCTCCTTCCATTGTTCACAAAACAGCACCCTTTGTGAGAAGTCTTTAAGCTTTCACTGCGCGACAGCAGGAATGTCCGGCCAATTCGTATGTGGCAGCTGTGGCACGGTTGATGCTGTATGTAGCAGTAGCTCTCGCCGGAGTGAGTGGACCGTAAACCTTGTTACACCAAAGGGAGGAATTCGCGATGTCTACCAAGGGGCGTGAAGCGGCAAAGATTGCAGCGATCATCGGAGGGGGCGCAGTTGTGGGTGCGGCGCTGGGATTGCTCCTGGCTCCGAAGACGGGGGCGGAAACGAGGCGGGATGTCGCCCGGTATGCCAAGCGGGCTCAGCTTCAGGCCACCCGCTTCAGTCGATCGGTCAAGAGCGGCGTGTCGACGATGGTGGAGCGCAGCAAGGCGTTGGTCAAAAAGGATGACCATAGAGAAGCCGCGTAAGCCTGGCTGAACACCGGCACGAGTCCCGATAGAAGGTACTGCAACGGCCTGTCTCGCAAGGGACAGGCTGTTTGCATTTTAGAGTGATGGTGAGTCGGAGCAGCTTGACCCCTCCGGACCCCGGTGTTAGATTTCGCCCCGACAGTGTTCCTTCTGCGGGAGTGGCGGAATCGGCAGACGCCCAGGACTTAAAATCCTGTACTGTAAAAGGTGTGCGGGTTCAAGTCCCGCCTCCCGCACCAAAACCCTGGACTTAAAATCCCTCGGGCCCAAAAGGCCCGTACCGGTTCGATCCCGGTCTCCGGCACCAAAATCAATGACTTGCGCGCTCCTGGCTCTTCCAATTCTTCGATAGCTTCCAACTGTTCCGCCCGTTTATGTAAGGCTTTGACCGCTTTCCTTTCGCTGGTCGTTGCCAGGATCTTGATGAGCTGCCTTTCGCCATCAACCACCTTTTCCGTGAACAGACTGGTTCTTACGTATTCAGACACGTTTGGTATTACGTGAGAGCTACAATAATAGAAGAGATATTCTGTGTTAAGGGACCGAGACGCAGTTAGCGGAAGGAGAAGGGCAAACCTGGTATCAGCGAATGTAGGAAATAGCGATCCAACCACGGAGGAACGATTTTAGGACCGAGGGTTTAACTATGGGGCCATGGTGCCAACCCCGGGGTTATACGTGAGGGCGTTGCTCAAGTCATTGATGATGTGGGCAATCCGCTGCATTGCGCTTTCCATGGTGGACGCTATACTTCTTGTAACTCTTTTGAGGAGGAAATGATGACCAATTGGCTCGCCTATGCTGGTGCAATTCTTACCGGCCTGGTACCACCCTTGATCATGTATTTGATCGGATCGCAAAAGAAGGTCTTAGGGTATGCCATCACTAAGAATGAGCCGGTGATCAATCTTCGCCATCCCGAACTCGATGGACGGCTCTCCATGACACTCGATGGCAAGAATCTCGACGGATGTCGGGTCATGGGGATGACCATTCAGAATCTGGGCATGAAGGATATTGAAGAGCAATCCGTTCACCTCGCGTTTCCCGCTGGAGTCACGGTCCTGCATGCGCACTGCTCATCGTCCACTCTGGCCGTTGGGCCCAAAATCGAGGCGCTCCAAACAGATTCGCATGAGGTCCGCATTCCCCTCATGAATCCCGGTGACAAACTCATGGTCCGTCTCCTCATGACGGGGAATGAAAACGGTCGCATGCTCGTCACGGCCAAAGGACCAAGTCTCAAGTTTACGCGATTCGATCCCTCGACGTTCATTTCGCCGGCGGTGAATCGCGGGCTTCTGGTCATGAGCGGCGCGATCTTCGCCTGGATTTTCTGGGCCTGTGCCGGAACCGATCGGTTTATGGCCAGGCCCTTTTGGGATAAAACCATTACCCTGGTTTTGATTGGCCTGCTCTTGGCGATCCCTTCAGCGATCTTGGCCTATCACGGCACGATTCCCCTATTAAGACGGGTTCTCCAGTGGAGAGCAGAGAACAGACCAGGCACGCTTCAACCGCCGCCAGAACTCTTCTCTTAATTCAGATTCAGCCGACTTGTCTCGGGTTTATCCGGGATTTCCTGGCAATCCGTTTTCCATTGTTTTGCGCCAGTGTTTTTGTTGCTTCTGGTTGCTCATCTGTGCATAACTCCGCCACCAATTCTGGCTCGCTCCAACCATCGTATTACGTAGTGGATCATAGGACGGATAGGCTAGGCGAGATAGGAGACGTGAGCTCTATAGCAAGACACAAGAGTCAAGCCACAAGATATAGTAGCATCACATTCAGCCCATTCAATGCCTAAAAATTAGGCAGCCTGGTAGGCAATGCATGCCTAGCACATCCTGGGGCCTCGGGTGAGACTTATCAACAGACTTATCCCCAAAATTTGTGAACCGCAGAATGTGTTCATTTTTGGAATAGCGCTCCGTCTTTTTGCGTTCTGGTGAAGTGCTTTCCGCTGAGTCTGTGATCACCTGGCCGGCTAGATTAATAACGATTCTGCAGCAGCATTCTGTGGTAGGACCCACCCAGCCAGAACCGGCCACAATCGTTCCCGCCGGACCGTCGACGTACTGCGACCCCCCCCACCGCTACCCGTCATTCTCGACCCCGCCGCCATCGT
>JACQHN010000025.1 GCA_016199015.1 Nitrospira defluvii | reverse complement strand
AGTGAGTGAGTGAGTGAGTGCAAAGTCGATGCTGGGCTACTGAGATGAAGGCTGGTCGTGCACATGATGCTATCTAGTGGTAAGCATGTTGGGTTCATCACCTGAACTCCAGCGGAACTGAATAGCATGCATGATCGTACGCAATACAGCATGAATCCTATACCTTTGCTTACTATATCCCGTCAACCCATCTTTGCGTAAGGGACACGCCTGTGGCTATAAGCAAAACATGGACCCGCTGAGGACATTCATAGCTTTGAGAGCAGAATTTCCTGCAAGTTCAGGAGAAGGGACCCTTGATCGCCATGAAGTGGGGAAGAGAGATCAGGCTCTCTAGATCAGTAATTACTTATGTTTGTTATGCGCTAACCAAATACACGTTATTTTGCTTTCTGTTCGTCGACCACTCGATCACACAGGCCTCAAATGCTTCGGGCGACTGAGCGTCTGGTGATCGAGGTCACCGAAGTCACATCTTCTTGAGAGCAAAGAGGCCTCACCCTGAGGCGTTCTTGATGCTCACGACCGAGACGATGGTCACTGAGCTGCTAGAAAAATTAGCCGATGGTGGAGGTGATTCAACCACAGTTTGGAAGGCATGTACTGAGAAGGTACGGCGGCTGGCTAGCGCGACGACCGACACAAACACAAAGGGCAGCGGATTGCTCCGCTGCCCTTTGTGGCGGGGTGATCCCGCTAAAACTAGAAACTGGCTTACTTGATTTCGGCCTTCAAAGTGGCCGATCCACCTTCGGCTACCTCAACTTCAAATTCATTCAGCTTGCCTTTGCCGACAAACGGGTGCCAGACCACAACTTTGTGCTTCCCGGCAGGGACCCCCTGGAGTTCGAACGATCCATCGTCCTTCACCACTGCGTGGTACGGGTTCCACACCGGGAGGAAAAAGGACTGCATGAACTCCTGCTGGTCGCACTGCAGGCGATAGTAGCCCAGCTTTTCGGCGCCGCCCTTGAATGAAACCGGCTTCTCCAACTTGTCACCCTTCTTGGCCAGACCGATATTGAAACCGGTGGCCGAGCTGGAGCCCTTCACCGTGAAGCTGTGCGGATTGTGGAGCACACCCAAGGTCGACTTGGGATCGTCCGGGTCGGCATCGTGATTCTCGGTGCGGAAGTTCTTGGTATTGACCACCACACCGCTAAAGGGCAAGAATTCACAGAATTCCGCCACCACGTCCGTGCCCTTGAATCCGTCCACGAACGCCTGGTCTTCGATATCGACAACCGCCACAACGGCGCCCTTCAGTCCGCCATCCTTCCCGACTTCGATGGTCTTGAGGAACCGCTTATCCCCATCCATGAGGCTCTTGTTCGGAATCTTGGGACAGAACTTCGGATTTGGGAACTTGGCGAAAGAAAACTCTTTCTGCTCCGCCTTCCCTGCATACGTGACTTTCCCAGCAATCGTGCCTCCGGCAAACGAAGCGAGAGGCGCAGCCAAGAACGCTGCGGCCGCAACGCCGAATACTACTTTCATCGCACCCTTCTTCATGTCACTGCCTCCTTGTAATGAACATTAAGCGAACAATTACTCCGTCACCCACTCAATCGGAAGGGGGCCGGTGACCATTGCCCCGTTATGCCAGTCACATTCGATGGACGCGGCTATACATCCAGACCTCTGAACATTTGTTCTATACTGGAATCTTACTCGCACTGTCAACTTGAAATCCAGCCGCCTGAGACGCTCACGATTTCGCTGGATTACTGGATTAGATGATAGTTTTGTGTGTCCGATGACTCGTGCGATCGCCCCTCCCACCGTCGCTCGAACGGCATCATCTTCATCGTGCAATGCCGCCTTCAGGATCGGCAGGACCTCAGTTCCTCCAATTTGCCCAAGCGCGCGGGCCGCAGCAATACGGGGACGGGGAATTGGGTCCTTTAGCATGCCGGCGAGGAATTCGATGCCGGCCTTCGTGTTGGTACCGTGCGCCCTCCCGACTGCCTTGCCGGCAGCGGAGCGCGTTCCCGGATCATTGTTCTGCGCCAATTCATACAACTCGGCTCCCACGGCTTCGAACGGCTCCTCAACCCGTAACAGCGCCGACACGACGGCAGCCTTGACCACAGGATTCGGGTCAGCCAGCGCTTTCCTCAGGGCAACCAGAGAATCTTTCACGCCCAGTTCCCCCAGGCTGATCGCCGCCGATGTCTTCACCGCCGGAATCTTGTCCTCAAGCGCATGTTCCAAAGCAGGGATCCCCTGTACCTTCCCGAGATCCCCCAGGGCCGAGGCGGCGGCGCCCCGTACGGAAGGTTGCGTGTGGGTCACGGCCTCCAAGAGAATCTCTAGTCCTCGCGCATCCTTCAGCTCCCCAACCATCCGTAATGCGGTGGCTCGCTCTTCCGGGTTTTGAGCCGATGCCGCCTGGCGAACCGTCTCCCACATCGCCGTCTGACCCGTATGGTACAAGGCCCCGGCGGCAGCCAGCCGCACCGCCGGCTGTTCGTCTTTGAGGGCCTTCTCAAGTAGCGGGATCACGGAGCGATCCCCGCTCTTTCCCAACACCTTCAACACCGTGGCCTTCACCAACCCGGCCTGATCCTCCAAGGCATTGCGCAGTCGCGGCGAGCGCCGCCCCGCTTCCAGCTTCCCCAAGGCTTCTGCGGCCAGGGCACGCACCAGCCCAGACCCATCACTCAACCCGTCTTCCAGGAAGGGAATGGTTTCAGGAGAATCCACATCTTTGAGCGCTGTGTATGCGGCCCCTCTCATCTGCTCTCGCATATCTTTCACGAGGGTGATGACGAACCCCAGCGCCACTTCTTTCAGCAGCGCTCGATCCTCCTGCTTCAGGTCCTGCTCAAGGTGCTCGTACTCGACCAACGCGTCCTTGGGTTTGCCCAGAAAAATCAACGACCGAACCTTCAATCGCCTGGTCTCCGGCTGAGGGCCGATTTCTTTGGTCACCTGTTCGACCAGATCCAACGCCTCTTGATACTGCTTCTTGTCAAAGGCCGCTTGCGCCTCCTTCACCGAACGCGCCGATGCGGCAGACGGCCAGAGACACAACAGCGCCCCCGACATGATCACCAGCGCCATCCATCCGCTCGACCTCTGAGTCCAACTCGCCCTAGCCTTCAATTGCATTGCATTCCTCAATGAGCGTCGCGTCCAGGCGCGTTACCCTCTTTCTTGTGAAGTAGATGTCGGCACCCAGCGCTTATACCCTGTCGGTTCGTCAAAATAGTATCCGGGCTGGGGAGAAAACCGAATACGCAGATACTCAATGGACCAATCCCGGTCTTGGCTCACCAATTTCAGGACAACCCCTGTCTCGACATCCACCCATTCGTAAAATCGTTCGTTCCGACCGTTATAGTCCACTCGCACCTCGTAGAGCTTGGACGGACGGCCGATCGTCGTGGCATCGCCCACCAGGGTTCTATTTTTTTCTCCCGGGAGGGTCGGCTGAATCGGCAGGATTTCTTCGGGTTTGACAGGGACCGGAAGAATTTGCCGGCGCTGGGCCAGCAAAAACCAGGACTCTCGTTTATCCAATCGAATGATTTCTATGCTGGAATAGCCCAGTTCTGTCTTGACCGCATACTTGTACTCTAGACGAATGCGGTCACCCTTGGCGAAGACCTGAGCCTCGAAACGACGCCCTTCCACGCGCTTCATCAGCGATGCAGAGAACTCCGCCTGCTGAGGAATCGGCAAGCTGGGCGGGCCGTCCTGAGCCACGGCGCGGAGGCCGGCGGATAGACAGAGGCTCAGCGACAAGCAGCCTGCGACAGCCCACCGCGTGAGGCCAATCCATCCTCGATTACTGTTGATGCTCCACCAGCGGCTGAATCTCCACGGGGTGTCCGAGAGATTCGAGGCCGAAACGCGGGTTATCCATAACTTTGTAGGCCGTACGGTTTCCCTTCGGGGCCGGAAGCGCGACCTGTTCCGTCGTCGTCCCGTCCGAAGCGACCGTAATGGTCCGCGTCACTCCCGGACCCGACTGTGGATGCCACACGACCATCTGGTAGGTCCCGGGTGGCACATTTTCAATCTTGAACGCGCCTTGGTCGTCCGTCACAGCATAATAGGGATTGTTGACGGCCATGGCCCAGCTCTCCATATAGGCATGAAACCCACACTGCATGTAAAACGTGCGCCGCCCCTTATTCAAATAGATCGGCCCTACCAAGGACTTCCCCGGCGCATGATTATGAACCGCATGGATATTGCCACGTTGGTGTTGATGATTCAGGATTAACGGCGTGTTGAACATCACCCGAGCGCCGGCCTCGGGCGATGTTTCATAACCTTGAATGTCGTGCATGACCGGGTCCATGTTCACCACTTCCACCGCATGCCCATTACGCACAATCGTGACCCAGGGCTGGAACATACAATCACGCGCTTCGATGAGAGGGACCGACAGATCAAACGGCTTGCCTGCCTCCACTCCCTCCAGGATCACAATGGCATTCTTAAGTCCCCCATCGGAGCTCACGATGAAATCATGAAGCAAACGCCAGCCTTTCCCATTTGAGATCCGGCCGCAGTAGGCAGGGTCGGGAAACGTAATGAGGTTAAACCCCTTCGGCTCTGGAATCGATCCCGACAGGGTGACTCGGCCATCAAGCGTACCCCCGTGCCGGACCTCGATGATGTCATAGGAACTGGCTGTCGGAACGATGTGGAACAACCAGGCGGCGACGACGAGTACGACAAAGCGAACCATGCGAGATTGACTCAGCGTCATAACGTCCCCATTACTTCTGCACAGCCTTACGGAATTTGGCGCTGCAAGGTCGGGCGGATATCGACCACCTTGCCAAGCGACTCGGGCCCGTAGTGCGGATTCTCCTCAATCTCGTGTGCGCTCCGCCGCCCTTTCGGCGCCTCAAAGGGAAAATCGACTGTGGACAGGCCCTTCTCCGTGACAGTCACCTTCTTTTGCAGCATCGTCCCAACTCCAGGATGCCAGGCCATCAGCGTGTATTCTCCCGGTGGCACATCCGTCAGCGTGAACGTCCCCCCGTCACCCGTCAGGGCATAGTAGGGATTGTCGACGGCTAAGTCCCAGCTTTCCATATAGGCATGAAACCCACACTGCATGACGAACATCCGCCTGCCCTTGGTCATGTGAATCGCTTCCTTGACCGGCTGTCCCGCCAGATGCTCATGACTTTCCGCACTGACCAAACGTTTATGGTGGGGGGGTTCATCGGGAGCGGTGTGTTGAACAACACCCGCGGTCCCAGTTGAGAGGTTTCATAGGCTTGGATGTCGTGCATGGCCGGGTCCATATTCATGACGACGACCTCCGATCCATCCTTGACGACCGTGACAAAGGGAAGGAACCGGCAATCACGCGCCTCAATGGTCAACGGTTCGAATTTAAACGGCTTACCCTTCGTGGCGTCGGTGAGCAGGACCACCACGTCTTTGAGCCCATTGCCGGTGGCCATAGAAAACTCGTCCAGGATTCGCCATCCGGTCCCGGTTGAAATCCGACCGCAATAGACAGGGTCTGGGAACGTGATCAAGTTATATCCTTTTTAGGGGTGGGTTCCCCCCCGTCATTGTGACTGTACCGGTAATGCTCCCGCCATCCGTGACTGCGATCTCGTCGTAGGCCCACGACGGCGACCAGCCGGCACCGAGGGCACACAACACGGCAAGGCCGACCATTCGCATGTCATCCCTCCAGCCAATAAAAATATGGTCGATATGAACGGTGTCCATACGAATTCATAGGACACTTTTTTCATCATACACAATTGAGGCGCCATAACAAAAGGGGGGAGCCCTTCCAGGCTCCCCCCTTCCATCGCATCTCTTGAGAGATTCGACCAGTTTATTGTGCAGCGACAGGAATCGCGTGCACGGTCGGCTGCTCAACCGCGGCACTCTTCGTACCGGCGCTTGCCCCAGCCAATGGCAACAATCGCGTATCACCGGACGGCAACACCCGCACGTATCCCCATTGACCGGACTGCGAGTAGGGCAAGCGCTGGTTGCTGTACACGTAGTCTCCGGGCAGCCGATACATTCCACCCGCAGAGGGCAAGAACGCATCGATCGTCTCAGAACCGGAGAACTCCACGACACTGATCTGGTCAGCGCCCCGCATGAACGGCTCAATCGGCCATTCGTGCTTCTCGACACTGAACATGCCGTTCTGCTCATTGCTGACGCCCAACACATGGATACGCACCGGGTCACCGGCATGCGCCTCGATGAGCGGGGTCGCCGGATCTTCCGGCTTGTCAGCTTTGCAAGGCTGGAACACCTTGCCCAGCGAGCAGCCCTGTTCTTCGCGGAACTTGTACGGTTCCGACCGATAGTTCACACCGGTCAAACCCGCCACATTCTGAACGTACGGCATAAAGCTCGTGCCGATAATGTTGTCTTCATCTTGGAAGAACAACGCCACGTCCCGATAGTTCGCGCGCATTTCATGCCCCGGCACCGAGCGGTCGATGATGACGTCGGCGATCCAGGAGTTCTTATTGGACAGATCCGCGCCGGTCTTAGGATCACGATACTTCGATCCCTTTGGACCGACCACCACGGCGCCGAACAACCCGTTTCGCGGATTGGTCATCACATTGCCCCAATCCCACACCAGCGAGGTCGTCTCTCCGTTGAACGGATCTGCGTAATACGTGTATTCGCGCTCACTTCCCGGGGCAATCGTCTGGTCACCCGGGTTGTTCCCCACGTTCGCGCCCATGGAATCCTTCGGATCGAAGGCCAGGCCGATCGCAGAGAAGGAAGCCCTGCTGTCCTTCATCTTGTTCTTCAAATGAACCTTCACGCAGTCACCGCTGTTCACGCGAAGCGTGAGTGGCATCGGCTGTACGCCTCCAGCCACTTTTGCCGTGTCCTCCTCCAACGCATAGATCTTGGCGTCAGGATTGGTCATGAGAATCCTACGCTCAAAGTCCACTTCGATGGATTCCGGCGCCTTCGCGTTGAACTTCATACCGGCATAATCCATCGCGACGACGTTGAACTGCTTGACCGGAGCATCAGCAGGACATACCGGCAGGGCCTTTGGCATGTCGCCCTTGTTCGAGAAGCCCGCAGGCAGCTTCTTCAAATCGGCCTGCTCCTTATCCAACACCCGGATGATTCCCCAGCCACCCTCAGAGAACTTCGAGGACCGGCCGTTGAAGTGAATGTAGTCGCCGGCTTGATGCCGTGACCCACCCGCTTCAGGAACGACGAGGTCATAGCGCTCCGCAATACCGATATGGATCGAGTTCTTTCGATTGGCATCCGAGGCATACCGTTCCGTCCAGAACGTGTGGCCGGACAGGGTCCAGACCATCGACTCGTTCATGAGGGTGTGCAACAGACGGAAGACCATCGTGTCCCCGACATAGGCACGCAGGGTCGGCGTGTAGGGATCGCCATGCACCTGGCTGCTGAAGGCCTGCGACACGTCAGGATTGGTCGCCAACCGCTGCGCGATCGGTGCCGCCCTGAAATTCAAGCCGCTGCCGGTGGTATGCGTTCCACCATTCAAGAACGGCATGGGTGTCATGTAGATCTTCTCGGGCATCATAAAGGACACGGTCTTGCCCGCCTCGAGTGCCACTTCGATCGGCTGCCCTGGCGGATTACCGGCCGTCACAACGTTGACGGTGTGCGGCACGGTATCATGCACTTGCACCATCAGTTCGCGGAAGCTGTTGTTCACCCCATGGCCTACCGGCTCATTGGTGTGAATGTCCGCGATTGGGCCGCTGCGGATCAACTTCCCGGTCTTCGGATCATGGTAGGTGGATCCAACCGGCTCCGCGATGAAGGTGCCGAAGCCGCCGTGCGGCCACGTGGTCGCACCGAATGCGTGGTCGTGCCAGAAGACCGTTCCCACGTCCGCATCGACCCAGAACCGCTGCCGCACGAATTCCACCGTCACGATATCATTGGCGGGATGGTCGCTCTTCAACCCTTTGGCCAACGTGATCGTATTGCCGTCGATGGCCTTGATGCGGGAGATTTCATTCCCCTTCACATTGTCGGCGCCGACGAGAATCAGGGTACCCACATGGTACTGCTTGGCGTTCTTGACTGTGAGGGTGTTCGCCCCCTTCTTCGCAGGCGCAGTCAAGACGGTGTTCATCGGGACAGGCAGTCCCTTCGTGTTCTTCTTCTCCAGCATCGTGAACGGACGCACCGACTGTTCATAGGAGAAGCCGGTGATCACACCGTCAGACGCTTGATTATCGAACTGCAGGAAATGCCAGTGGGTGTTGATCTTCGACGACTGGAAATTCGTGTAGTCGTCGTCGTCCCACTCGCTGGTCAACGTCCAATCGAGGCAGTCATAGATATTGCCGCGAACGACCAAGGGATATTTCAGATCGTCATTCTTCCGGATGTCCGCTTCTTCTTCATGCAAGACATAGATCAAGCCGTTCGGATCAATGACCGGCGGCTCCTTGCCCGTCTTCTTGGCAATGGTGATCGGCAGCTTGATGAAATGGACGTTGTAGCTCTTTCGTCCAGCGTTCTCAGGGCAGAGGCTCCAGTTGCCGTTCTCACCTGGTAACGCCTGATCGACACTTTCCTCACCGTTGGCATCCCGGCGGATCATCTCCAACCAGGGCGCGCCCACGTGGTTCGGAGAGAACATCACGCGCTTCCCGAAGTGCGGGGTGAGGTGAGGCCAGGCAACTTTGCCGGTCAAGGGCTCGAACGTGATCGGGTGCCGCTTACCCGGATGAGTCGACTTGTACTTGGGATTGTCGATCGTGCTTTCCGGCTCGCTCAATGCACGGGTGCCTTCCCAGGCCCAGTCCAACACCGTCGCATCGTACGACACAATCTGACCCTTTTCGTCATTCTTGTGCCCCGGCTTGCCCATCGTCGGAAGCTGCATTTCAACCCAGTCCTTGATCGTAATCGTGGCCGGATTGGACTTCCAATCGCTCTTGCCCTTCTCGACGATCTTGAAGGACTTGCCGAACCAATCGACGGTCTGACCGATCAACTTGTCCGAGGTGATCGGAGCCCTGATGCGGCCCTTCCGATCCGGCAATTCGCGCAGATCCGGCATGACGTCATTGCGCATGTCGCCCTGCTGAATCGTGTTATAGACCCTCCAATAGCCCCACATGCCCGCCACATAGTGGTGTGCCACGTGGCAATGGAAAAGGAAGTCGCCGGCCAACTGCTGGCAGAGACCCGATCCGCACTCCGTCTCGAGGTCCAACGCTTCCGACGGCCCGATCACTTCCACGTCGACACGGTCCGTCTTGGCACGAATGACGGGATATTTGACCGGTCCGTTCACGGCAGTCGTCCAGAGATTCATGTCATCGATGGCGCGCGGGCTGCGCGGCCACCGAATGGTCCCACCATGGGGATGGTGGCTGTGGAACACTTCCGACCCACCGTGGACCAAGCGGAACTTCGCCGGATCGCCCATGTAGGAACGGGGAATCGTCGGGGACGGGTCGCCGAAGGTGTACGAGCTGTACCCCATCGACTCGTCTTCGAATCCGAAGTACTCGTGCTGCACGTGCATGTTATTGATTCCGAACGGCTCGCTGCGATAGTTGATCGCACGGCCCCCCGGGCGATAGGCGTCGGTCAGCGGGTCACGCTGAGGTAGAAAGTCCCCTTTCTTATTGACGGGGCGGAAGGCTTCGTCGCCGACCTCGTGATAGTACAGGACGAATTCACGGAAGTCCGGACCGGTCCCGTTCTTGATCATGACCTGCCAGCCACTGGTGGCCGGTGTCGCATCTCCGGTGCCCAATGGTTCGAGGTATTCAGACCCGCGAGGCTCAACAATGAAGGAGCCAAAGAGTCCCATCACCGTCAATTCACGATCGTTCGCGAAGGTGTGGAACTGCCGCACCCCCTCCTGCGTGCTGGGATGGATGTACCACTCAAACTCTCCGCTCTTCTCTTTCGCAACGATCGAATCGGAATTCGTCGTGGCGGCTGCGGCGCCGGTTGCACTCACGACCATGCTGGAGCCATGGATGTGAAGGCTGACGTCTTCGCCACCTTCCAACTTGTTGCTCAACTTGATCTTGACGCAATCCCCCTGGTTGCCGCGAATCGTCAGCGGCTGAATCCACTGGGCCTGCACACCGGGAATCACCGCGCCCGGATCGAATCCTTCTTTTTCGCGTGCTTCCCGATTCTTGGTTTCTTCCGCGCGTACCTTGTCGAGATTCTCGTCCAGCGTGTACATGTAGCCGGGATAGAAATCGAGCCACTGATTGAGCGTGATCTCGACGTTGATCGCCGAGACATTATATTGCTTCACCGGCGCGGTGGCCGGGCACTTCCCGCCGCCCGTTAGTGCCACTGGCTCCACTCGTGGGTCGGACATCAAGAGGAGGTCCTGACCGCCTGCCCCATACTGGTGCATCATGGTCTGGGTATTGAACATACCCGTATTGACCTGCTGCGCCTGCGGATCATGAGTCAAATGCTCCATGATCCGTTGGTGCTGCTGCTCAACCATCGCAGAACGCTCCGGCTTTCCAGCCATCGCATCTTCGACGATCGTCTGCCCCTTCAACTGCTCCGCCCAAGACGGGAGTTGATGGGACATCGCTGTTTGTTGCGGCGCCGCATGGTCCGCATGCGGCTGGGTTTCAGCCGATGCGGCTAGCGGCAGACACACAAGCGCACCACCAGCGATAACGCTGAGGGCGCGCAATGTGACACGAGTGAACCAATGACAATCCATGGACCGGCCTCCTTGGATAGAGTTTGGAAAGGAACTGATGAAAAGTTATGAGCTCTTACGATCAGAACATGACAACCTCAACACTAGAGATACGCGTTCTGGCTGTAATCCTGCGGCATCACGCACGCAGGGCACTCCTTTGAAAAACAAGTGCCGGAGATTACTGAAGTCATCCGTCTCTGTCAACCCCCTCACGTTCTTGACCAGCGCATGCTGCAACGCTTTCCCTGCTCACTCGGCACGCCTTAACAGAAATAGTCACTCGCTGCGAAAGCCGAAGCCGGCGCTCGTCACCGCCGTCGGGAACATCTCACACTCCATTGTCTCTCTTCCGATACTTCAGGCATAATGACCTATGATCTTGAAACGCTGGCTCGTTGGCCTGCCACTCAAGACGAAGGAAGCCGCTCACGAACGCCTTTCTAAGCGACTCGCCCTAGCCGTCTTCTCCTCTGATGCCCTCTCCTCGGTGGCCTACGCCACGGAGGAGATCCTGCTTGTCCTCACCCTGGCCGGCACCGCCATGGTGGGCTATTCCATCCCGCTCAGCCTCTCCATTATCGGCCTGCTGGCCATCCTGACCATGTCCTATCGGCAGATTATCTTTGAATATCCGGAGGGCGGCGGCGCCTACATTGTTGGCAAGTCGAACCTCGGCGAGTGGCCGGGGTTGGTCGCCGCGGCCGCGCTGATGATCGACTACGTCCTGACGGTGGCAGTCAGCGTCGCGGCCGGAATGGCCGCGCTCACCTCTGCCGTTCCGGCACTCCTTCCCCATCGAGAAGCGCTCTGCTTCGCCGCGATCCTCCTTGTGATGGTGGTCAATTTGCGGGGCGTCCGTGAATCGGGCCAGTTCTTTGCCGTGCCGACCTACATTTTCATCGGCAGCATCGCGGCCATGCTCGGCGTCGGCGCCGCGCAGATTCTCTTCGGCCATGCAGCACGGGTCGAACCGCCCCCCAGCATCGCGGTCACGGAGTCGTTGACCCTGTTTCTCCTGCTCCGCGCCTTTTCCTCCGGCTGTACCGCCCTCACGGGAGTGGAAGTCATTTCGAACGGCGTCTCCGCGTTCAAAAAACCTGAGCCCAAAAACGCCGCGTTCACCATGATCGGCATGGCCGCGATTCTCGGCGCGATGTTCATCGGCATCAGCGCCATGGCCTATTACTTCGGCATCGTGCCCAAAGAGGATGAGACCGTCGTGTCGCAGATCGCGCGCGCCACCTTCGGGACCGGCCCGCTCTACTTTATGGT
>JACQHN010000102.1 GCA_016199015.1 Nitrospira defluvii | reverse complement strand
ATCGGCAGTGGGGTGTCCATGCTAGGGGCGCTGGGTCCCAGTTTGGATGCTGGTCGCACCATTGTGGTCGCGGCCCTTGCTCCCGGAGAATACGATGTCGCACAGCGGGTGCGTGCCGCTCCGCTCGGTATCGCGGGGGGAATCTTGCTGGTGATCGCCCTGGGATGTGCCTTTGCCGAACCTGTCGGCGGGGTGCCGGTCTTCGGGTATCTGGCGACCTTCTGCGTGCTCGCCGGGTTATCCTGCCTGGTGCCCATTCTCATACAGCAGGTCTGTCGCACGCGAGAGTTGGGAACGGCTTCTCACTCGCCTTCGTTGGGAGGCGCCATCCGCCACATTGCGCGGGAGCAAACCACGAGGGGAATGGGACGCAATGCGGTCACAGTGTCTGCCTTCCTTGTCGGGGTGGCCATTATGGTCGGGGTCATGATGATGATTCGGAGCTTTCGCGACACGGTCGAGATCTGGATTGATCAAACCGTGATGGCGGATTTCATCGTGGCGCCGGCCGGATGGCCCCATGTCAACGGTGGCGGGACGGTGAATCACACCCTTCCTGCCGTCTGGAGGACTAAATTGGCCGGCGCAGAGCATGTGTCGGCGGTCGATGCCTACCGTGATGTTCGCATTGAGCTGCAGGGACGGCCGGTTGCACTGGTTTCGAGAGATCTGGCGCTCCATGCCGCACGGAGTCGATACCTCTTCCTGGAGGGTGAATCGGCGGCTATCCTGGCTCGCGCCGCAGCCGGGGAAGGGGCCATTCTTTCGGAGGTGTTGGCTAACTCCCTGCAGGTGACAAGGGGGAACAGGCTGTCCGTGATGACGCCGTCAGGGGAGAAATCGGTGACGATCCTGGGAGTATTTTTCGACTATGCGACAGACGGCGGGAAGCTTGTCATCGATCGGTCGTTGTATCAACAATGGTGGAACGACGAAGGTGTCACGCTGTTTCCCGTTTATGCCGCATCCGGTACCGATCTGGAGCATGTTCGGCTCGCCATCCTTGAAACCTTGGCGCAAGAGACCGAGGGGCTTATGTCCACGACGGTGCTGACCAATGCCGAGTTACGAGAGGAGATCCTTCGTATTTTCGACCGCACGTTCACGCTGACCTATGTGCTGGAGGCCATTGCCGTGATCATTGCGATGCTGGGAATCATCAACACACTGGTGACTTCGGTTGTGGAACGGCGTCGTGAGTTGGCGACCCTGCAAGCACTCGGGAGCAGCCGAGGGCAGATCACCGCGCTGATCCTGTGGGAGGCCGGGTATCTTGGTCTGTTGGGAACGGCGATGGGATTGTTCGGAGGGCTGGCTCTGGCGTGGATCCTTATCCGGGTCATCAACCGGCAATCGTTCGGCTGGACGATCCAGATCTCATGGCCGCTTGGCCTCATGGCCGAAGTTGCAGCCATGGCCTTGGTGGCATCGCTCCTTGCCGGGCTCTGGCCGGCCCGGTGGGCTGCCAAACAACCGTTGGTAGAAGGCTTGCGCTACGAATGAAGACCGACGGCTGGTGGAGATGCGTGCGCTGATCCCTGTGCGAGGGGAAGCGCATCGACCTGAATGTCGAAGCCGAGGTCTTCGATCATTCCCCACACTTCCGCCGCAGGCTGACCCGGCGTGGTGAGATAGCCGTTCACAAACACCGAATCTGCCGGATAGAGCGCCAGCGGCTGCAGGCTGCGAAGATTGTGTTCCCGCCCACCGGCAATACGAAGCTCCGTCCGCGGATGCAGGAAGCGGAAGAGGCAGAGGGCCTTGAGGCAACGTTGCGGCGTGAGGGGGGCGCAGTGTTCTAACGGCGTGCCGGACGCCGGATGGAGCGTGTTGATGGGAATCGAGTCCGGTTTGACTTCACGGAGTGCCAAGGCCAGATCGATCAAGTCCTCATCGCTTTCCCCCATACCGACGATGCCACCCGAACAGATTTCGAGGCCGGCAGTCCGTGCATGCTGGATTGTGGCCAGCCGGTCCTGAAAGGTGTGCGTGCTGCAGATTGAGGGATGATAGGCCTCGCTGGTGTTCAAGTTGTGATTGATCCGATCGACACCGGCGGCTTTGAGGTCTTTCGCTTGGCGTTCGTTGAGGAGTCCCAGAGAACAGCAGATCTGAATCGGGACCTCCTGCTTGATGGACCGCACGGCGGAGGCAATGTCGGCGATCTCTCGATCCAAGGGGCTGCGCCCGCTGATGACGATGCAGTACCGCTGTGCCTTGGCGGCGGCAGCCCGGCGCGCACCGGTCACCATTTGATCTTGAGGGAGCAGACCGTAGCGCTCGATTGGGGCCGTCGAGACGGCGGATTGCGAACAGTAGCCGCAGTCTTCCTGGCAGGCCCCGCTTTTGGCGTTCAACAACATTTGCAGGCGAACCGTTTTGCCAAAGTAGCGTTCACGAACCCGGAAGGCCGCCTGTAAGAGTTCGAGCAGGCGGGAGTCCGGTGTTTGCAATACGGCGAGGCTTTCCTCGCGGGTGAGCAATTCATCCCGCAACGCCTTGTCGGCCAGAATCGTGAAGTCAGTCATGCACGCTACTCCTCGAAAAAATAGGTCGAACCTCACCACCCGCTTCGTGTTTTCGTGGGCAGGAGGCCTGCTGTGAAAATAAAAAAGGGCGGGGAAACCCTACACGGTTTCAAATGGAGATGCAATGCCTTGATAGGGGACGGCAGGGAGTCGTGAGCTCTGGCCGTCCTGATCGGTATCGGACTTGTTGGCATCGCGCCAGGGGAGTGCGACATAGGTATTCCAGCGGCCGCATCGTCGGCAGCGACCCGACCACTCGGCTAATTCGTGGTGGCATTGGGTGCACTGATAGGGCACGACCACCCGCTTCTTGAAACCCAGCGCTTTCTTGAGTTCTCCCACGGCCTCGTCCATGTGCTGCTTGCGCAGATACAGATTGGCCATGATCTTATGGTAGTCGACGAGCTGCTCCTGCGTTCCGTCTAGGGTCGAGAGCACGTCATAGGCTTCATCGACCATTTCAAGCCGATAGTACAGCTTCCCGAGGTAGAACTGGATCACGGCGTTATGGGGGTCTTGCTGGAGGGCCTCTTGGTAGGCACGGATGATTTCATCGGGCTCTCCCAGTTCGAGGAAGAGTTCCTCCAAGCGGTGAAGAATGATGACGCTGCGTGTTTTGGCATAGACCTTTTTGAGAATTTCGACGGCGTTCTTGGTCTTGCCCTCTCGCACCAAGATCTCCCCGATGCCGATGTAGGCCGGCAAAAAGGTGCGGTCTTTTTTGATCGCGCCCCGGAAATACCGACGAGCCTTATCGGGGTGCCCGCGCTCCAGGAGTTGCCGGCCGACTTCGTACATGCAGCCGAGCAGGAGATTGGCCTCGGCCCGCCGTTCACTCTCAGGCAAGTTGGCTTTGACCAGCCGGTGTTGGATTTCGAGCGCATCGCTCCATTTTTCAAGCCGGATCTGGAGGTCGCGTTTGCGGATCAGGGCCATCAAGTTATCCGGCTCAATGCGGAGAATATCTTGAAGCGTCTGAAGCGCCTCCTCGTACCGACGGGCGCCTTCCAGGTCTTTCGCCAATTCCAGCAGGACTTCTACGTTGCGGTCTTCGATGCGGTGGGCTTGCTGGTGGAGGCGGATGGCCTCGGTAAAGTTGCCTTCCGACCGATAAATGTTGCCGAGCCACAGCAGCGAATCCGTCCGGTTGGGATCGATCACGAGGGCGCGTTCAAACAGGCTGACCGCATCGGCGGTCCGTTTGGACATGAAAGCGTGCGTGCCGTCCCGGTGGAGGGCATCCACCTTTTCCTTGCGTCGCACCAGGCGATTGGTGCGCCAGTTCACGAAGACGTGGGTGGTTTCCTTGATGGTGACGATGAGGGCCACCAGCGTGGCTCCCAGGGCCATCGCGAACAAGACCAATGACACGGGGCTCAGTTCGAACAATGCGTCCGGGCTGGTTCGAATCGTAATCATGCCGGGGTTGAGTTCGCGAAAATAACTGTAGAGAAAAATGCCGACGCTGACGAGAAAGATCGTGGAGAGGAGCCGAAACATGCTAGACCCGTTTCCGGGTGCGAGCCGGACGTACCGTGGGTGGTGCGGGCTGGGCGGCTTGTAGTGCGCGCTCTTCCGGCAACCGGACTTGTCCTGCGTCGCTCCACAGTCGTTCGAGGGCGTAGTGTTCGCGAATATCCTTCTGGAAGATGTGAACGATGACGTCACCGAAGTCCATGACGACCCACTTGGCTGACGATGCGCCTTCAATACTGAGTGGCGCATGTCCTTGCGCAGTGAGAATGTCGCTCACGTGGTCGGCGATTGCGCGTGCTTGACGTTCCGATTCCCCGGAGCCGATCACCAGGTAGTCGGCGATAGAGGTCAGCGAGGCGATATGCAGGATCAGGACATCGGTGGCCTTCTTGTCCAGGATGGCGCTTGCCACCGCGAGAGCCTTGGCCTTTGATTCAGGTACGATCACTGTCCTCCCTGTATAACCCCTCGCGAAGTATATAGGATTCGACAGGGGGGGGCAACAGATTTGCCAGAGGTTGGCCCTCCTGTACACGCCTTCTGATTTCCGACGCGGAAACGTCGCAGGGAGGCAGTCGCAGAAAGGTCAACGTTCGGCCCTGCGCGAGGATCACGTCTGCCCGCTCTTGCTGAGCGACATCGAGTGCGGCCAAGGTGTCCTGACGAATGGAATGAAAGAGAGGGATCGACGCCAAGGCTCGAAAACTGACGGAAGGCCGCGAAAACACCACGAACCGGCAGCTCGTGAGTAGCGTCTCGGCGTCTTTCCATGAGGGCAGGTCCAGAAACGCATCCAGCCCGATGATGAAAAATAGAGTGGTGTCGAGCCCATATTCTTGCTGAATCGCATGGACAGTATCGATTGAATAGGATTTGCCGGGCCGGCGGATTTCTATGTCCGTGAGGGCGAATCCCGGGACGTCCTGGATCGCCATCTCGACCATTCGATAGCGGTGCCGCGCAGGGGCCAACGTGCCGGGTTGTTTGTGCGGGGGGGCACCTGTCGGGACGAACAGGATGCGGTCCAGTTGGAGGAGCTGTTGGGCGGAGTGAGCGATCGAGAGATGGCACCGGTGGATCGGATTAAAGCTGCCGCCCAAGAGTCCCAGACGCATGTGTAAGGCTATATCTACACGGTTGATTGTGAGGGACGGTCGCACGCTCGTCGGTCTCGGAGTCTTCCCAACTGCCTCATAGAGCAGTCAGCGCCGGGGCCTGTCACACAATCCGATTAGAGGATCACCAAGTTGTCTCGGTGGATCACCTCTTCGTATTCCTGGAGCCCGGGAAGTTTTTGGATATCAACGGTCTTGAGTCCCTTGATGCGGGCCAGGATCTCGGAGGAGAAGTTGACGAGGCCTTTGGCACATTCCTTCCTATCAGGGGCGACGCAGGTGACCGGGTCGCCGGCTTCGAAGTGGCCGCTAATATCGAGAATGCCCGATGCCAGTAGGCTTTTGCCCTTCTGAACCAGCGCTTCGACGGCGCCCTGGTCAAGCTGTACTTGGCCGCGGGGGCGCAGGGTAAAGGCGATCCAGTGTTTCCGGCTGGTCAGTCGTCGTTCGCGGGCAAGGAACAGACTGCCGCCAGGTTTTCCGGAAAGCACCTCCGGAAGCAGCCTCAATTGTGTCCCGTTGAGAATCAGGGTCGCCACCCCGTACTCACCCACCTTCTTTGCTGCGCGCACCTT
>JACQHN010000077.1 GCA_016199015.1 Nitrospira defluvii | reverse complement strand
GGATTTCCTTGAGCACGGCCAATCCATCCATTTCCGGCATGCGTAAATCGATGAGTGTGACCAGGGGACGAAGTTGTCGAAACAACGCCACTCCGGCTCGCCCGCTGGTGGCCGTGCTGACCTGATAGCCCTGACGGGCCAAGGCCACCTGCAACAGGTCGCAGTGCAGTCGATCGTCGTCGATGACCAGCAAGGTGCTCATCATTTCTCCCCGGCTGTTCGCGCTAGGAACGCCCCTGGGCTTGTGGCCGCACAAGTCGCATGAAAGAAGCCTAGCATAGGCTTGAAGAGATGAGAAGGAATTGCACGAAAGCGTCGGCGATGAAGCAGGAATCGCTGAAGAGTATCGAAGAGTTAAAACAACGCGTCGACAAACGCTTTAGCGTCGAAGTCTTGCAGATCCTCTGCGGACTCCCCGACTCCGATCAGCCGGACTGGAATCTTGAAGGTGTCGGCAATAGCCACCACGATGCCGCCGCGCGCCGTGCCATCCAGTTTGGTGAGGGCGATTCCGGTCACGCCGACCGCCTCGTGGAACTGCTTCGCTTGGGCGATGGCATTCTGCCCGACCGTGGCATCCAACACTAACAGCACTTCATGAGGCGCGCCCCGGCACTCTTGCGCGACGACGCGTTTAATCTTCCGCAACTCGTCCATGAGGTTGGTTTTGGTATGCAGCCGCCCGGCGGTATCAATGAGCACCACGTCTGACCCACGCGCTTTCGCAGCCGTCATCCCGTCGTAGGCGACTGCGGCCGGATCGGCGCCCGGTCGATGGCGGATCACATCGACATGAATGCGGTCCGCCCACACCTGCAATTGATCGATCGCTGCCGCCCGGAACGTATCGCCGGCCACGAGCAAGGGCGTTTTCCCCTCTTGGCGAAAACGCTGTGCGAGCTTCGCGATCGTCGTCGTTTTGCCGACCCCATTCACCCCGACGGCCAAAATCACGAAGGGGCGCGGTCCCTGCGCCACCAATTGCCCCATCGAAGCGGATTGTGTTGGAAGAAGAATGTCCAGCACGGATTGCCGCAGTAGGTCTCGTACTTTCTCGGCGGAAGAGAAATTGCCTCCCCGCATCTGCGCCCGCAGCTGCCCCATCACGCGCTCCACAACCGGCAGGCCAAGATCCGCACTGATCAAGGCCACCTCCAACTCGTCCAGGAGCGCCGGATCGGCCGCCCGGCCAAGGAGCCGGTCTAATTGCCCCGTCACCGCATCGCGTGTTTTTGAAAGCCCGGCACTCAGTTTCTGAAGCCACCCCACCGCTCACCTCATCTTCTCTATCGATCGACACGTCCTAGCCTGAAATCAACTCGGGTATCATACCCGATCGGAATCACATGACACCAACAGCCGCGGGATTGGCCCAATACCCCGAAGCACCGCTCGCTCTCGCCTAACCATTCTCCGCGCCTCTCCCTCGCCCCGCTCATGATCGTACCCGCACAGATGGAGCACCCCATGAATGAGCAACACGACCAGCTCGTGATCAAGACCCTGCTGGTGCTCACGGGCTTGGCGAATGGATTGCGGCAGAGAAATGACGACGTCCCCAAGAAGGCGAGATGGCGGCCCAGGCCCCTCCCTCGTGGCAAAAGCCAATACATCTGTCGTTTTATCGCGATGACGAAACGTTCTATTCAGGCGGCGCATCCGACCATCGCCCACGATTTCGAGGCTGAGTAGCGCCTCGGCTTCACCCACCGATTGAAGAATATGGCCGGCGAGTTTTTTGAGGGCGCCGAGGCGGAGCTGCCACCTCGTCAGCCGCATGCCGATCACCACCGGCATTAATGCGGCTGGCCCCAAGGACCTGACGAGGGAGAGGCGGGACGAGCAGTCTTGGGATCCGAACGATGGCCCTTCGTTTGGATCTGGATCTTCTTGGGCTGGGCAGAGTTCACAGGACCGACCGTATGGCGGTCGTAGGCCTTAATGATTTCCTGGACGAGACGATGCCGCACGACATCTCGCTCATCGAAATAGACAAACTCGATACCAGCGATGTCCTGGAGAATATCGCGCACCTCAATGAGTCCAGACACACGATCGGACGGTAGGTCGATCTGTGTGATGTCCCCCGTCACCACGGCCTTCGAGTGAAAGCCTAAGCGCGTGAGGAACATTTTCATTTGTTCGGCAGTGGCATTTTGAGCTTCATCCAAAATAACAAATGAATCATTGAGGGTGCGGCCTCGCATGAACGCGAGCGGCGCAATCTCAATATCCCCTCGCTCGATCAGACGGTTGGCCCGCTCCATATCCATCATATCGAACAAGGCATCGTACAGTGGCCGGAGGTACGGATTGATCTTGGCATACATATCTCCGGGGAGATACCCGAGTTTCTCTCCGGCTTCGACGGCTGGACGGGCAAGAATAATGCGGCTGACGTCCTTCTTCATCAGTGCGCTCACCGCCATGGCCATCGCCAAGTAGGTCTTGCCTGTTCCCGCAGGACCAATGCCGATCACAATGTCGTGCTTTTCAATGGCGTCGAGGTAGTATTTCTGAGTCGGAGTCTTGGGAACAATGAACCGTTTCTTGGTGACGATCGGGGAGGCACTAAACAGCAGATCTTTGAGGGAGGCGTCCTGGTTGTGACGCCGTGCGGTCAATGCATGGGTCACATCGTCCGGCCTGAGATCATATCCTTCGTTTGTCAGCGAGGCGAGTTCATTGAGTACACGTTCCGCCTGCTTTACGGCATCGGGCGTGCCCTCCACCGTCACTTCTTCGCCCCGCGCCGAGAACCGCACACCGAATTCTTCCTCAATGATCTTGAGGTGGCGATCGTGGTGGCCAAAGAGGGCTGCGGTATTCGTGCCTTCCCGTAGTTTGATCTTGCGCACGCCGATGTCGAAGACTCCTTTCGCCAAGACGATAGGGGGATTCTAACAAACCGGGAAAGTCAGGAACAAGATCATTGGAAATAAATAGGAGAGGGTCCTGGAACAGGCTACCCTTGAGACGGCGCGGGCGTCGGCGACTGGGCCGTGGACGGAATCGAGACTTCAAACTCCTGCCACGCCGTACCGCCCTGCCCATCATCCGCCACGACCTTGACGCGATGGGTACCGGCTAAGCCCGGAGTCACAAGCCAGGTCACTTGCCCCGTGACCTTGTCGATTGTCATTCCAGGAGGCGCCGTCTCTAGCCTATAGCTGACAGTATCTCCATCGACATCCTTGGCTTGAACAACATATTCATACAGCTCTCTATTCGTGAGTGCCGGCGGATTCGACAGAATCTGCGGCGAGGAATTGCCCAAGACGATCGGCGTTGAACGAGTCGGCAGGGCCGACGCCTCCTGATCGCGCGCGATTACTTCGACTGCTACAATATCCTTTCGATCAAACCCGGCAGTATCGAGGACGCTCTCCTCACCTTCCTTTACCTGTTTGTCGTTACGCCACCAGCGATACGTGAAGTGAATCTCGTCACGATCGGGATCGACGGCCTCGACCTTGGCGAGGACCCGGTTGCCTCTTTCAGGCACATCTGCCTCAATCGTCACATGTGCGACAAGAGGAGGAGTATTCATCACCGTAACCGGCTCGGTGCGATAGGGGGCACTCTCTGCCTGACCATCCGACGCAATCACTTCGAGCGCGACCTGGTCACCTCGCTTCACATGGTCCGGCTTCAGTTCGAACCCCGTCGCACCCAGTACAGGGGCGCCGTTTACGATCCATTGGAATCGCTTGGTGGGCTCGCTTCCATCCGGATCGTCAGCCGCAACATGTGCGGTAAGGGGCCCAGCCAATGTCAGAGGAGTGGGAACGATGGTGACAAGGCGAACCGTGGGAGGGTGGTTATTCTTCGTACCGCCCTCGGCAACCGACCCGTCCTGAGGAGAGGATGAACAACCCCAGCAGGCAACAACCGCTAGGGCCACAAAGCCAAGACGAGACACCTGAGGAAAGGCGAGGACACGGAGTTCCCCCACCTTCCCGTCTGTTGCAGTCCCCAAGGCTGTCGTTACATGTTCGTCCATGAAAAGTACCGGCTACGTGGATCAATGGCGACATTGGCACCGATATTCGAGCCTGGGAGACCTCCACCGGATCCGCAGGTCGCACAATCGCCGAAGTTTCCTTGGCTCATATTAATCAGGAGACCGAATGGGCTACCGCCGTCACGGCCAGATCCCATGTGAACGACGATACCGAACGCTAGTCCCTCTCCCAAGGATCCGAATCGATTCACAGTTTGATTCGCACCTGAGGCGGCAGTTCCAATGATCGGCTCTTGGTACGCACTCCCTGTTTTGTAGAACAGCGCCCAGAGTCGGCTGGTTCCAGACGACGTGCAGATATCGTTCGTGGGAATGAACGTTGGGAAAAACACAACTCCACCGAACACGGTCGGACTGCTTACCACACGTTCACCAATGGCAGCTGGCAGGATCACAGGAGGACCGGAACTGCCCGGTTCGACCAGTTTGGTCACCCATCCGTCCTTGCCCTGTACGAGTCCGATCAGCCCGGTAAAGGTCGTCGCACCGGTGACCCCGGACACCTGATTGGTTCCGCTTGCCAGTCCGCAATCGCCGATTCCGACCACACAGACCGTGGCATTCGAGACATCCACTAGGTCATTTTCCATGCAGTTGAGCGCACCGGCTGTTTGATTGCACCCGGCATTGAGCACTGAGTCCTTCAACCCAACGAAATACTGGGTAGATACATCGGTCTTGTCCGTTCCACTGTAATAGCGCCCACTTCCGGTAAAGACCCACACGTTCGCCGCATCATCCACCGTGACAGATGGGGCAGTCGCCACCGGTCCCATCTCCGCCCCTGACAGAAACGTATCCAACATCTCGGTAGGAACGCGACCGCCTCCTGAAGCAATGCCCCACTGAGTGGGACTGGTCACAGTGCCAAACTTGGCGGTGGCTCCACCTGCTCCCATGGTTAAACGATAGATCTTTCCTCGCCAGGGCAGAGCACCGTCATTGATGACTCGCCCGAAATAGACGACATCGTGACGATAATCGAGGTCTCGATCGAAGGCTGTCATATCTCCAATATATGAATTCCAAGACCCCACTGAATACGATGTCACTAAGCCGTTGCCGCTCCCTGGTCCCGTCGCGAGGTCGATGGCAAAGACTTTTGCGCTTTGCGCTACACTGGCGTCATATCCGGTCGGGCCTGACCCGACCACCATGTACCACTTCGCGTTCGTATTGCCGGCCTTGGCATCGGCCGCGGGATTCACGCGAACCACGGCGGGAGCACTGGTCGTCAGCCCCAAATTCGAGCTGCTGAACGACCAGAGCAATTTGGGGGCATCGGGATTGGTGATATCCATCGCAAAGTAGGAGCTGTAGAAGGTGTAATTGGTTCCACTGATATTCACCGTCAGAGGCGGTGCGCCGGTCCCGGCCGTACAGGCACCGCAACTTCCACCCATCCTGAATCCACCGATAAGGATCGTGCCCCATCCGCCAGGGTGAACTCCGGTCGGTCCGTCATCCGTGAAGATTCTCACATCGGCGACTTTTAGGGGCAGATCCACGTAGTAGGTGTGCTGATAGTCAGCCCGAGTCAAAAACTCAAGCTGGGGGAGCAGTTCATAGGGCACGAAGCCCCATAACTCATCTCCCAACGGAGCCCCCGTGGAATTGTCCGCTGGACCAGTCGTGAACCAGCCGTGTTCCGTGGTATTCGCAGGAGCGGAGGCATTCGTATCATCGCCGGGATGGTAATAACCGGCGTTGAACGCATGTAGCATACCGTCGTTCCCGCCCACGTAGGCCACCTGTCGGCGGTTGTACCATCGCTGGAGGAAGGCCGAATAACTCTGATC
>JACQHN010000076.1 GCA_016199015.1 Nitrospira defluvii | reverse complement strand
GGGAAATAGACTTCCACCCAGGCGTGGGCGTCCCGTTGACGCACCGTATAGTAATGTCCGAATGCATTCCATTCGGTTGCCAGAAATCCCGTCACCAACCGCGCGGGAATTCCGACCGTGCGAAGCAGCATCACCATCGCGGTGGCGTAGTGTTCGCAGTATCCTGTTTTCCGAGTCAGAAGAAAGTCTTCCAAGGGATGAGCAGACTGCAGGGAAGGCACATCCAAGTTGTAACGATAGGTGGTCAGTAAATGTGTGCGGATCAGGTGTACGGTTTCCAAGACGCTGGTGGCGGGTTGGGTCACTCGGCGCGCCAGATCGATGATGTGTGCGTCGACGGCAGGAACCTGGAGATACTGTTGGACGATAAACTCAGGGTACAGAAATGCGGTGGCCGCGCTTTCTGCCGATATCAAGTTGCCCGGGAGGGAGTAGGCCGTATATTGGATGCGGGTATGGGAGGGAAACGGAAGGTGTAGGGATCCCATCAGATCGGCCTGTACCGAGAGGAAATTACCCCTGATGGAGATAGGGAGCGAGGCTCCGAAGAGCACCGCCGTATCGAGTGGCTCAAGAAGAATCTCCTGCCTGAGACCCCGGGCCGCCGCAGGTAGTTTGACGCCGGGCGTTCGGAGCGTAAACGTGCCCTGAGGGAGTTCCGTGAGCATGCGACGGTGTGGCAGGCTATTGCTCCAGGATTTTCCGTTGTAACGGTTGTAGGCGACCCCGCGGAGATAGAGCGGCTCTCGCCTCGATTCGTCGCCCACGGCCTCCGGCAACTCTACCCGCATCACGATGCTGGGGTCTTGTTTCACCGGACCGATGGCTCCCAGATCGACCTGCTCCGTAAACCCCGTCGTGCGCAGACTTTCTCCGTGGTTGTTCTGAAAGAAGCCCACCCCGATTCGCGGAATGAAGAAAAAGAACAGGAGCGTGAGGCCGAATGCCCCGGCTGCCATGGCGTTGGTTGTCCAGAAAAAGCGGGACGTAATGTGAGCCGGCGACAAGGGCGGCGGCGCCTCGTCAAGCCGAGTCGGTTGGTTGCCTGGGTACTCGTCCCGCTCTTTCACGAGGTGATAGAGGAGCAGGGTCCAGACTCCGGTTACGAGGTAGATGAAAAAGAAGGGCGCATACCAGACCTGTGTGGTGAGTGCGGCAGAGGCCAGGAGCGTGATCAAGCTAATCGCGTACAGATGTAGGACGTCTTGTCGCTGATCGAGGTTCGAGAGTTTGTTCACCAAGAGGAGCACTAGAAAATGGATTCCGGCCGGGAGGAGCTCCTGTGATAGGAGCAGGAGCTCGATCCAGAATCCGACGAATGCGAGCAGGAGAAATACGTTCCACGTGATTGCAGAGAACCGTAGGTGGAGCAGGAGGCCGGAGATCAAGGACGCGCGATGTATGCGCAGGAGCGCCATAGCAAATGCAGCACCTGCCAGGATGAGAAGCCAGGGCGGCAGCGAGATTGCGAGCGCGAGACTCGTGAGGCTAATGGCGGCCAGCAGGATTGAGCTAAGCCGGAAGGCGTGATCGAACAGCATCGAAGAGGTCCCTGTAAGACTGAGGAGAAATCACGTGATCGACTGCTGGAAACTCATCGCGTTTGGCAGGATCTACCCAGGGTAACAGCAAGAGGGTCAGCCCTCCATGCGACTCTCCTAGCGCCTGTGCGATAGCCTGTCGAATGGAAGCGCCTGACGTCACGGGACGCCGCTCGCAGAGCGCCAGGGGGTGAAGCAGGTGAAGAAACTGTTCTGGCCCACTGGCCAGGATTTCCTGCTGATCCTCGAGTAGCAGACGGACGTGGTACCCGTCTTTCAGCAACAGATCGAGCAGTGATGCGGCAATCGAGAGTGCCCGTTCGAAGGCGTCATCCTCCTCGACTGGGGCGACGGTCGATATTGCAAGTGTGACCCATCGCTGGTCTTCCGCTTCGGTTTCTTTGAGCATCAACTTCGAGGTGCGGGCCGTCGTCATCCAATGAATGGCGCGTGAATCGTCACCAGGTCGAAACTCCCGTAAATTGTAGAGCGAGTTCCCTGGCCCGCGCCGAGACAGTGCTTGATGTTGTCCCACGGCGTGCAACTCGTCGAGTCGCAGCGGCGGGAGGGGGATGATTTCCGGGCAGACGAGGAGGCTGGCCTCGAAGGGATAGAATGCTTTCTTCTGAAACAGCCCGAACGGAAATGGTGTGACGACACGGACTCCGTCGAATCGATACTGTCCACGTCGCCGCACGAGCAGCGGATAGGAGATCAGCGTCGACGAGTGCGGTGCGAGGTGCGAGAGGTGCATCCCGCGATCAAGATCCTGCCCAGCCACGACGTCGAACAGGCGCAGGGACACACTCGGGACGCGAGACTTGCGATTGGCTATCCAGAGGGTCACGGTCGCGGGTTCGTTCGCAAAGAGATACTCTGGGAGATGGCGATGAAATTCCAACCGCCGCACACATTGCTCCGAGAGCAAGCCGGACAAGACGATCAGGCTCAGCATCATGGCCAGCAGAAGATAGAATAGGTTGTTGCCGGTGTTGACCGCGGCGACCCCGACGGCCAGGGTCAGCAACAGAAAGCGGGTTCCTTCCGTCGTCAATCGAATGGCGCGATTTCGAGAGAGCCGCCGGAAACATGTCTGGAGGGTGTTGGGCAACATGCTGAGAGTCGAACGGTTACCGAGTGCCATTCCCGCGCTCCTATGCATGGCACAGCTTTCCGGCACCGGTGAGGCTATTACACGGGGACTGGGACGCTATCGAGAATGTCTTGAATGACTCGCTCCGTGTGTTCGATGCTCTTCGTGCGCATTCCCTGAGATCGATTCAGCATAACGCGGTGCGAAAGGATGGTTGGGGCGAGCTCTTTGATGTCCTCGGGAAGGCAATAGGTTCGATCACGTACGAGGGCCAACGCCTTCGCCGCCTTGCACAACGCGAGCGCTCCCCGCGTGCTGACGCCCAGTGACAGCAGATCGTTGTGCCGTGTCGCGAGTACGATCGCGAGCAGGTAATCCATCAGGCTGTCTTCCATCTGGACCTTTTCGGCCTGGGCTTGGAGATCCATGATGTGTTGTGCGGTGAGCACCGGTTGAATCTCCTCTGCCGGATGAAGCAATGAAGGGCGATCCAATACCTTCTTTTCTTCATCGGGCGTCGGATACCCGATGCGGAGGCGCATGAGGAATCGGTCCAGCTGGGATTCTGGAAGCGGAAACGTGCCGTGATACTCCGCGGGATTTTGTGTGGCAATGACCATGAACGGTTGGCGTAAGGGATGGGTGTGGTTGTCCACTGAGATCTGGGCTTCGCTCATCGCTTCCAGCAGGCTGCTTTGGGTTTTAGGTGTCGTGCGGTTGATCTCATCGGCCAGAACGATGTTGGCAAAAAGCGGCCCCGGCATGAATTCAAAGGCCTGTTTTTGGCGATTGAAGACGGAGATGCCTACAATATCGGAGGGGAGCAAGTCGCTGGTGAACTGGATGC
>JACQHN010000081.1 GCA_016199015.1 Nitrospira defluvii | reverse complement strand
GCTGAACACGCCGCTCCCGCCGATGGAGGCGTCGGGCACCAGCGGCATGAAGGCCGCAATGAATGGCGTGCCCAGTTTGAGTGTGCTGGATGGCTGGTGGGTCGAGGGGCACATCGAGGGAGTCACTGGCTGGTCGATCGGTGAAAAAGTCGAGGTCTGTCCCACGCCATCATCGGATCTGGACGCCTGTCATGCGGCGGCCTTGTATGAAAAGCTGGAACGAAAAGTGTTGCCCTGTTTCTATAAGGATCGGGAGGGATTCGTCGATATCATGAGACATGCCATCGCGATCAACGGCGCCTTCTTCAACACACAGCGCATGGTTGGGCAATACCTGCGCAATGCGTATCGACTGAATGGGCGGTCCGGCGATGGAACGTAACACCATGGCCCAGGACCGGGACACCATGCAGTCAGACTACGGTCACCTGCTGACGCTCTGGACGTCCGGTGTCCGGGACTATCACAGCATGCTGTCGGATTACCTCACGGCGAATTCGATCTTCGTCGCCGTGATCGGCCTGTTGGTCTCGCGAGAATCAGTGGATCTCCCCTTTACTCTCGTCATCGTGCTGTTGAGCATGATCGGGATTCTCATGAGCGTACAGATGGCGATTGTGCTGGGGCGGTTTTCCGCACAGAATAGCTTCTGGGAGTGGCAGCTGCGGGGCATCGAAGCCATGCCCGAGTGGCGAGAACGAAAGCCGGTGAGTGGCCTCTACCGCATACGAGAGCATCGTGAAACGATTGTAGATGAGACGAATGAGCCGCGCAGTTTCGAGCCTTCGTGGGCATTCCGACAGCATCGTCAGTGGTGGGCGCATCGAGCGATCAGCTTCCCCTGGTTCTTCGGCACCATTTATGGCCTCTTCTTGTTGTGGGGATTTACGCAAGTGGTGCGGTCGAGCGCGATCTCGTTCGAGTAACCGGTCGACTCTGCACTGAGAAATGCGGTGATGACTCATAAGAGGCCGTCATGGCTTATGCGGTTCCTGGCTATCGGCAGTCAGCCGTACGTCTGGTTCATCGTCGATTCATGCTGTTTGCCACGGTGTCGTCACGGCAAGACGGGATCATGACGAGTTCGTCGGGACGCGGTCGATGTTCCGGCAGGCGTTCGACCCCACGATGCGCTTCATGAGCCCTGCGCGCGCAGTCGTGATCTCTCCCTTCGATCGTGTTGTGTTTCCTGAGGAACGGTTTCTCGGGGAAGTGATCTCCGCCATCCGGGCGGCAGGGATAGCGGCTGCGATTTTGGCTCGTGATGCAGAAAATGAAGCGAAGGTCGTGTAGAGCAAAAGAACGCATGGCAGTTTCAGCGAAGGCCTGTGAAGACGTGCCGTTGCAGCGGGGTGTATTGCCTCACCGCAAGGGGGCGTCCTGCTGCAAATGGCAACAATAGGTCGGTGAAGTTGGTTCCGGTCCTGAAGCCGGGCAAGCGCCTGCTTCATACTTCCGCGGGTCAGGAGCACACGAGACGCTGGCATTTGTCTTGCTCGGGCTAATAGGGTATCAGCCGGTCACTGCCGATAGCTCGCATCGCCGACATCAAAAAAAATCGCCGGCTCTTGGCTCGACGTAGTGACTCTCGACCGGTCGAGAGTCCGGCCGCACGTACGGGATCAGCCGCCCAACCGTCCCTACAGGAGCACCCATGAACACTCCACTGCTCACGCGGATCCTCTTCGCCACCGACTTTTCGGACGATGCCGCACATGCGCAAGAGTATGCCATGTATCTGGCCACCGCCTGGAATGCCACGTTGGACGTGCTGCACGTCATTGAAGCGCCCCCCTGGTTAGGTGTCGATGCGGAGACCATCGCGGTGATTGAGCAGGCGCGAACTGACGCGGTGCGGCGATTGGAGCAGGTGCGCGACCAGATGGTGCGGAGCGGCATTTCGGTGAGGGTACGGCAGGTGCTAGGGAATCCGAACGAACACATCTGCCTCGTCGCGAAAGACAATGGGGCGGATCTGGTGGTCCTGGGTGTCCAAGGGCGGACGAACTTAGTGTACGGACTGATCGGCAGTACTGCAGAACGAGTCGTGAAGGATGGGCCATGCCAGGTGCTTGCTGTGCCAGGGTTGCGCGAAGAAGCGGGCAAGCCGTCGATGGTAAGCCGGCAGCTGCCGATCCGGCATATTCTGGCGCCGTTGGATTTTTCGAGCGCGTCGCTGGATGCGGTCGAGTATGCCATTCACTTGGCCAAGGGCCTCGACGCGACGGTCACGTTGATGCATGTGTTGGAACCGGTCTGTTACGACTTGGATTGCGGCCTTGGCATGATCGAGGAGGAAGCTGGAAAACGAGACCATTGGACCAGACAGCTGACCGAACTGACGCAGCTCGCCACCGCACTCGGACTGGAGGTCGATTTCGAGATCTCAGGAGGCATGCCTTCCGATGCGATACTGGCTTGCGCCTTGCGACATCAATCCGATCTCATCGTGATGGGGACCCATGGGCGTCGCAGCCTGTCCGACGGACGCTTTGGAAGCGTGGCGGAAGCGGTGTTGCGGCGAACAACCTGTCCCATCTTGAGCGTGAAGACGCCGAAGTTCGCAGCGGATCACCGCCGTGTCATGCCGCTGGTGATGGGAAAGACGGAGGCCAAGAGCGCCGGGCAATGACCCGTGAGACCACCGGCCGCCTCAAGACGAGGTAGCGAGCGGGTATGTCGTGGGCGAGCCGTTGGGTGGATCGTGAGCTGTGGTTCGAGAGATATAAGCGGCGACTTCGTGTGCCGGGACACTGACAACACGTACAAGGGGGGAGCGATGGAAGTTCGTAGCAAGGTCTATACGTATCGCACGGCGGTGAAGTGGACTGAACAGAAAAAAGGCGTCATGACCTGCGACGGCAAGCCGGAGATTCAGGTGGCGACGCCTCCGGAGTTCAAAGGGCATGAGGGGATTTGGTCGCCGGAAGATTTGTTCGTGGCCTCCGTTAATGTGTGCGTCATGAGCACCTTTCTCGCCTTCGCGGACCGGGCGGGACTGGCGTTCGCGTCCTATCAGAGCGAGGCGGAGGGACGTCTGGAGTTGGTGGAGGGGAAGCTTCAGGTCACGGTGATTACGCTCCGGCCTCGCATTACGCTCCAGGTCGGCGGTGACTCGGCGAAGGCGAAAGAACTGATTGAGAAAGCCGAGGCCAATTGCCTCATCTCCCATTCGATAAAAACGCGTGTGAGTCTGGAAGCGACCATCAATTAGGAGGGACTACGTTCATCGCTCGAAGAGAAGCAGAACGACCATCCGTCCCGTGCCTTCTCCGGCAGGCTGTTGAAAAACTATGTTGGTACGCGAGAATTCTGACGATCCGCACGTGTGTACAGTAGGCAAACACTCCCGCAGGATGCTCAAAATGGCCGTCCAGCAAGGCCG
>JACQHN010000106.1 GCA_016199015.1 Nitrospira defluvii | reverse complement strand
TTATTCAGCGCGTCGTGAACCTCAGAGGCTCAACGTACCGAAGCGTACGCCTCGGGCCGGGACACCGCCGGTTCACCGCCTCACCGGCGTGCGCAAACTTGACGCTCTTTATTCCATTTCTAATTAGATAGTGCGTTACTGATCCAGGGCCACCCCGTAATTCCTCGTGTACGATTGGGGGACTTCTCGAAGTCGGCGAGTGCCTGTTCGAGATGTGCTTCCAGGGATGCGATGCTATCAAAGACGCGGTTGTGGAAGGACTTTTCACGCAAGTCGTCCCACAGGTGTTCCACGGGATTGAGCTCTGGCGCATACGGCGGCAGAAAGAGGATCTGCACATTGCGGGGGAGCCGGAGCGCCTGATTGCGATGCCAGCCGGCTCCGTCGACCACCATGAGGACGTTGTCCTCGCCGTGGCGGGCTCCGATTTCATCCACAAAAATCTGCATACAATCCCCCTTCACACGGGGCAAGATCAATGTATCGAGGCCGCCGTCTCCTGGTGAGACCGCGGCATACGCATAGGTATATTCCTGCGTCACCATGGCGTGCGTGAGTGGGCGAAACGGCTTCGGCCACCAACCGTATCGTGTGTGCGAGATGCGACCAAATCGCGCCTCGTCCTGGAACAGGAGCCTCAGCGGTGCGGGCCGGTCGAATGCCTCGCGGGCTTGGGTGATCGCATCGGGGAGTTGTTTTTCCATGCTTCCTGCGCCGCCGGGTCTGATTGGGGGTGCGGCTTGTCAGGCGCCCGCTTGCGCCAGCCGTGCCGATGCACCATGGCGTACACCGTCGATACGGCCAGGGAGCGCCCAACGGCGTGTTCGAGCTTCGCTTTCAGGGGCGGCACCACAATCACCCCCCCCTCTTTGGCCTGCTCAAGGTAGGGGGCCAAGATGGCCTCCTCCTCTTCCAGCGTCATGCGGGCCCGGTTCCGTAGCCCCTTTTGGGTCTTGGGCTGTTCCTGCCCGCTTTGAATGCGGCCAAAGCGCTTCCGTAACCTGAGCGTCCAGCTCTTGGAACGCCCGACGGCCACACTGGTGTCGTCGAGCGAGAGTCCAAACTGCACGGGCAGCAACAACGCTTGCGCCATGCGCAACTCGCTGATCGTCTTCGCCTGCGCCGCCTGCGTGAGCGCCGCATCGACAAACTCATGCCCACATGCCGGTCTTGCCATAGGTCACCCCGCTCACCGCTAGTGACATACTTATAGGCTTATTTAACTGGAAATGGAATTATTCATCGCGTCGCGCACCTCGCTGCCTACCTGTGCGTGTCGGCACGCAGACAGGCGGCCTTGCTGGATGGCCTTTTTACGCATCCTGCGGGCTCTTCTGATACCAATACGACGCATGAGCTGATCGCGGCGCATTGCGCAAGAATCGATTTTTTTCCGCAGCCTGTCAGGACGTCGATGCGGTCACACCGCAGTCATTCTCGCCAGTGAGCCGCATGCCGGCTTTCAGAATGATCTTCATCTCGCCTTGAGTCCCGGTACGGTCTCTCGGTACAGCAAGAACCAGTTGTATTACGAGGGCCCTGCCACGTAGAATTTTGTCCCGATGCTGTCAGTGGACCTCCATGGCGAGGGCTCCATTCTACGGTCGCTTCTCATGACGATCGATCCGTGATGCGATGACCATGATTCCGCATTCCAGACCCTCCTTAGGACAAGAAGAGATTCGTGCTGTGACGGAGGTGCTCCGATCCGGCCAGATCGCCGAAGGCCCGGCCGTGGCGCAATTCGAGCGAGGCATGGCGGCCTACCTTGGCCTACAGGGAGGTGTCGCCGTGAGTTCCGGCACGGTCGCCCTGGAGCTGGCCTTGCGTGCTCTCGGGGTCGGGCACGGTGACAATGTCTTGCTGCCCAGTTACGTGTGCTCGGCACCCTGGCTAGCGGTGCAGCGCGTCGGCGCTCAAGCCAGGATCGTGGACATTGATCCAGAGACTTACAATCTGGACCCGCAGAAAGTCCGCAAAGCCCGCACGTCGCGCACGCGTGCGGTGATCGTCCCACACATGTTCGGGTTGCCGGCTGATCTGACGACGCTGCAATCCCTGGGCATCCCCTTGATTGAGGATTGCGCGCAGACATTGGGCGCAACGGAACAGGGACGGTCGGTCGGTACCGTCGGACTCCTGACCGTCTGTTCGTTCTATGCCACCAAACTGCTCTGTACGGGCGAAGGAGGGATGGTGTTGTCGAACGATGCCGACCTGCTCGAACGTGTGCGCGCCCTTCGCGAATATGACCAAGCACCGTCGCTCAATGCGGCGGCCTTCAATTGCAAGATGACCGATCTGCAAGCCGCAATAGGAATCGCGCAGCTCGATCAACTGGGGACGTTTCTCGAACAGCGGGCGGCGTTGGCCGCACTCTACCGCGAGAGCTTGCCCGCGGAAGTCTTCACGCTGCCGTTCGTCCCTTCCGGCCGTACCCATGCGTATTATCGTTTCGTTGTGCGTGTGCAGAAAGGGCTGCAATCACCCGATGAATTTACGGCCTACCTTTCGCGAATGGCGCATCGCGGTTTGCAGTGCCGCAAACCGGTGTTCCGTCCCCTGCATCGCTATCTTGAGTCGTCTGACTTTCCCGCCAGTGATGAAGCCGATGGAGCGGCCATCTCGCTGCCGATCTATCCATCGCTGACCGAAGTAGAGATCAGACAGGCCACGCAGATCCTCAAGGACGAACTCCGATGATGCTGAAGATCGCTCGATGGCAGATGCATGGATCGACGTTGGCCCTGCGCCACGTGGGCCTGCGCACGCGATCCTGCTCTTGACCCACGCTCGCCTGATCGTCATGATGGGCGCGATTGTCGAGTCATGCACGAGACGACGATAGCGTCATTCCCTATTCCAAACCGGAGAACGTGCGTATGGTGCCCACCGTTGAGTGGAAAGACGGAGCGGTTCGTCTGCTGGACCAAAGCCGGCTCCCGACCTCGGTTGAGTTCCTAGATTGCCGTGACTATCAGACGGTGGCGCAGGCCATCAGGGAATTGAAGGTCCGTGGAGCTCCGGCCATTGGGGTCACAGCTGCCATGGGTGTGGCATTGGGCGCGCGTTCGCTGAAGATGACAGACTACGAGGAGTTCGTAAGAGCGGTCGGTGAAATCGGAGACCATTTGGCCGCGTCCCGCCCGACGGCAGTAAACCTGTTCTGGGCCATCGCCAGGATGAAACAGAAACTCACGGCACTCCGTGGACAGTCTGTGGCGTCGATCAAAGACGAACTAGTCAAAGAATCTCAAGCCATCCTGGATGAAGACATCGCGCTCTGTAAGGCCATGGGCCGACAGGGAGCGGCATTGATCCAAAGCGGCCAAACGATTCTCACCCACTGCAACGCCGGCGCGCTGGCAACGGCCGGGTATGGGACGGCACTCGGCGTCATTCGGGCGGCCTGGGAGCAGGGGAAACAGATTCGTGTTATTGCCGACGAAACCAGGCCGGTCTTACAGGGTGCGCGGCTCACCGCTTGGGAGCTGATGCAGGACAAGATTCCTGTCACCCTGATTACGGACAACATGGCCGGCGCATTGATGCGGCAGGGTAAAATTCAGCTGTGCGTGGTCGGCGCGGATCGCATTGCCGCCAATGGCGACGTCGCGAATAAGATCGGCACCTACTCAGTAGCCGTCCTCGCGCGGGCACACAACATTCCCTTCTATGTGGCTGCGCCGTACTCCACCATCGATCTCAAGACCGCATCCGGTGCCGACATTCCCATCGAGCAACGCAATCCGCTCGAAGTCACCGCCATCCACGGCAGCTACCCCGTTGCTCCAGAGGGTGTGGAAGCCTTCAATCCCGCGTTTGACGTCACCCCTGCGGATCTCATCACCGGTATCATCACCGAACGGGGCGTGTTCAAGCCGGGGGAACTGGCTCGACAATTTCGAGCGGGCGGCGGATAATGGGTGCTCCTATGAGCGCATACGAATCAGGCAACCACGATCCGCTCAGTCTCGTCGAACGGAAAGCTATCGAGCTGGCTCATGAACTGCTCGGGAACGAGCGAACAGTTCAGGTCTTTCTCTTTGGCTCTCGGGCCAGTGGGCGAGCTTTTCCGCGGTCGGATTTCGATATCGGCATCGATACCGGTCATCCCATTGCACCAGAAACCTTGGTGCAGATTCGAGAAGCCTTCGACGTACTGCCTATCTTTCAAAAAGTCGATGTCATCGATTTCGCGGGAGTCGATGAGACGTTCAAGGCTGTGGCCCGGAAAGCAACAAGGATACTCTATGAGCGAAAAGCTGCATAATCAGCTGCGGCTTCTCACACAGCACTCAGTCGATTAGAGAAGGCGTTGGCCCAACCGGTCGATGAGTTCGTTCGAGATTCGGCTATCCAGCGCTTTGAGTGTACGTTCGAACTGCTCTGGAAGAGCTTGAAGACCTATGCCGAAGAAGCCGGCGTCGAGGTCTTCTCGCCCCGCGACAGCCTCCGCACCGGCTTCCAGCTTGGTATTATCCAGGAGCGTCAGGAGTGGTTTCGCATGCTCGAAGATCGGAACTTGACGAGTCACACCTACAATGAAGCAACTGCCGAGTCGATCTACTCTCATCTTCGCGGCTATTTGGAGTTAGTCCGGTCAGCTCTTGACGAACTCAAGAAGCGAGGCTAGACACCCCTGAGGTGGCATTCTTCAACCTCGCCTTCGACATTACGCCACCGAGACGCGAGTATGCTTCGGCCGCCGCACGCGTTTCTTGCTGCGACAATGGCCACGATTACTGCGCTCCTCGTCTGCCTCTCATCCGTGGGCGACTTTCAGGGCAAGTGGCATGCCAATCGTGTCGCAGCATCTGCCATGGAAAATCTCGCCTATGATTTGCTTCGACAATCTGCCCCGAATAACATCGATGCCATTCTGACTCGAATCCAATCCATCAATGACACAAGGGACAAAGCCATTGTGGGAGAATTGAGCGAGCCGAAGCCAGGAAAGTGAAAGGTGAGTCTTCCCCCGGACCTATCCCATATCTATGCTGCTTCATTCATAGGTTCCCTCTCTATGCTGCAAACATTCCTCTTGCTGTGAGGACATCAATCCCAGCCTTCTTCCCCCTCGCGCTTCTTCGTCTGTTAGATTAACTCATAGTTCATAGGCACAAAGTCGGGGCACTTCAGCTTTTTCGCCAACCGACCGATAGGGCGAGGGGAGGGGATACCCATGAACCATCTCATGCTCTCAGCATTGGCCATTGCGACCACCATGCTACCTGGGTTGACTCTGAGCCACGCCGGCACCGTGACCACGATTCTACCCGTCCACGTGACAGTGGTGCCCAGCTGCTCCGTCTCGGCAAGTGGGGTTGAGTTTGGTCTGTATGCCCAACAATCCGTGCAGGCAAGGGCAGCATTGGGGGCACCTGTCAGCGGGGCATCGACTACCATATTACGTTGAGTGCGGGCGCCCATTATGAGCAGGGGGATCAGGCTCGCGCGTTGAGTGGACCGAATCCGACGCGCACCCTCTCATACCAGCTGTATCAGGATGCCGGGCTCTCGGTTGAAATGGGGAGATCGCGGCTTGGCCAACACCTATCCACTCGGGACCAGCTTGCGCGGATCTGGTACGAACACGGTGCAGCAGCACATGGTCTACGGCAAAATCCCCGGCACACCCGACCGCCTTCCGCTAGGCAGCTATAGCGATACGGTGCTCGTGACCGTCCACTTCTAGGCGGGATGGGTCCAGGCTCTTCAGGACCTCACCGCCCCTGGACCGTTCCTGTGGCATTTCTTTGTCGAGATGTAGTTACAGCGCGTAGCTAGGGATGTAGGTCAGCTATCGACCTGGCTATTTGCCAGTTGATGCTTCTGTTGACAACATTTTCTCTGTGCCGTAACGTGTCACACATGGATTACCAGTCTCGCATTACGGTTGAGCCAGGGAAGCGATCGGGAAAGCCCTGTATTCGAGGGATGCGGATTACTGTCTATGACGTTCTCGAATATCTTGCTTCGGGGATGAGCGAGGATGAGATCTTGCGCGATTTCCCGGATCTGGTCCGGGAAGATATTCGAGCCTGCCTTGCCTTCGCTGCTGACCGGGAGCGAAAGCTGGTTTCGGTCCCGCCTCAATGAGGCTTCTGTTCGACCACAACCTTTCCCCGACACTTGTACGATCTTTAGGCGACGTGTATCCCGATTCCGTTCACGTCCGTGAGGTGGATCTCCACAGCGCTGACGATGACACGGTCTGGAACTATGCGACCCAACATCAGTTGATCATCGTGTCGAAGGATGCGGACTTCCATCAACGGAGCTTTGTCCGTGGACACCCACCCAAAATTATCTGGATTCGGCTCGGTAACTGCAAAACCCGAGACATCGAATCTCTTCTCAGATCGTACCGTGCCGACGTCGTTGCATTCGTTCAGGATGCAGAAGCCTCTTTTCTTGCGTTAGGCTAGAGGACCGCCTGCTCGCTAGCTAAGCGCGGAGAAGTTGTCAAGATGTCCGTTGAATTTTTCTGAGCAGCTTCCATGGTTGTTTCACGCCGCCTGCTTTGTCGAAGCGGACGGCGGCTCGGCCTCGATGGTCGCCATGGCCGGCGCAATCC
>JACQHN010000080.1 GCA_016199015.1 Nitrospira defluvii | reverse complement strand
CTTGGGAGTGGCCTTCAGGACCCACACGTTCTTGTCAATTTCATGTTCGGGCATGTAGGCTTCTTTGATCTTGCGCTAGTACTTGAACTGAAATCCGACATCGTCCTGCTTGATTTTTCCGGAGTTGCCGATCTTCAGCCACTGGTTGTCGAAGGGGGAATACATCGGCTTCATGAGGTAGCGCAAGACAGGAAATGCGAGCGGCAGGCCGATCAGGAATCCGATGGCATGGGTAAAGTTGGCGAAGAAGGTCCGCCGCTTCACGCTTCGTTCGAGCTCCGGGAAAGGAACGAGCACTTCGCCCGGCGTCACATGGATGCGATCCTCAAGGTGGGCGATTTCGACCTCGTGGGTCGTCACATAGTCTTCGCGTCTAAAGACCGGCAATGCCGAGAACTCTGCCGAGGTACAGCGGAGTGTCACCGCATCGTCAGTCACTGCCTGAATCTGGCCGACAGGGACCTGACGCTCGACTAATCCGGTCGCCGCTCCACCCACCGCGAGGTGGCTGACTTCGTGAGACAGCGGGTCCATGACGACCCGGCGCACTTCCCCGACTTCACTGCCTGAACAACGAACCTTGGATTTCAGTTTCGGCTGCATGGTGCTCACTTCATCTTGATCGGCTTCGGTGTAGCGACCGAAGCATTCTTATAGCCGGCCAACCAGCCCGCCAATGCCTGTACATCACTTGCTTCCATCAGGTCCTTGTACTTATCAGGCATCTTTCCCTTTTCGTACTCCTTCTCGAAGCCTTCGGCCTTATAACTCTTGGGGTCGAGAATCTTTCTCGCGATTTCTTCGGCTGTCAGCAGGTTTCCGATGTTATCCAGTTCGGGACCGCGTTTTTTGCCACCTTCGCCGTTCAACTTGTGGCAGTTGTAACATTCCTGGAGTTGCCATTGCTCCTCGCCCAACTTGGCGATATCTCCACCTGCAGCGGCGGTCGTGGCGGAAGGCGCGCTGCCGCCGCCGGCCTTTTGATCGGCTGGCGCTTGTGCCGCACCCAGCGCCTGCAATCGGGCCGTCAACTCTTTCGTCTTTTCGTCCAATGCTTTGGCGCGCTGCAACAACACCTCTACCTTGCCTGCTTCATAATGTTCCCGCTTCGGCTTCAAGATCTTATCGATCTTGCCTTTTTCGTCTTCCGGATCGAACTGCGGCCACACAGCCCCGCCTGCAATATAGGCGACCGACAGAATGACGTAGAACACGACGAGGGCTCCCGCGGCTTTTGCACCACTGATCGGCTTGAGCGGAGGAAGGTCGAGAATAATAAAGACGACGGCGCCGAGCATGGCATAGCCAAAAAACAACAACTGGAACACAAACGGAAATCCCAGCGCGTTGGTGGCTCCGAATAGAATCCCGCCGATCACGATTCCAACTATCGACTTCTTAATCACGTTTCCCATGAGTACCCTCGTTTATCACCCTTCCAGTATTGTGACCACTTACTTGGCACCGGCCGGCACAGGGCTCGCCTCGTGCGCGTGGCCCTTTGAATCCGAGGGGCGCAATGTCACGAGGATGGCAAAGCTGACCACGGCAAAAAACGTCACCGTGATGCCGGTGATCCACCAGGCCGAATAGGAAAGAGTCGGCGTGAAGGACTCGGCGGTAAAATCAGGCAGCAGGTTGTAGGTGTGAAAATACTTCCGCAACAGTGATCGCACCGCACCCATGAGCCCCATGGTCCATATGGCGCTGAACGCGAGGAAGACCAGAACGAATTGGGAGGCAAAATCGATCTTCCCCCAGACAATGGTGCCCTGCGAGACCGCACGATTGTAAATGACATAGTTCACCACCGTCACAAAGATCAAGGTGAACGCCGCTGAATTTTTAGCCGGCATCAGCGCCAGGAAATTCCAATCGGACGGCAATTCCAACTCCGCCACCAGCTTGGCGCCGGTCGGCACAAATCCGTGCGGCGTCATCCAGATCGCGTTCCCGACGACCACCATCAAGAAACCGACCTTGATGACCGTGCTCGACGAGACCGTCAATGGGATGAACCGCCCCAGGATCACCGGCGCCAACAGCAACGGCAATAGGAACGCCAACGACGTGGCATCCGGTACCGGGTAGTCCGTGAGGACCTTTGTCATGACGATGGGCAGCAGGACCATCACGATCGGCGCAATCACGGTCATGCGGACACGCTCGACACCTTCGATCCGCTTCATACTCAGCCAAATGTAATAATTGCTGGCCAAGAAAATCAGGCCAACCATGGCGCCCTGCATTTCGAAGAACATCGACAACTGGTCGGCCATCATGTAGGGACAAATCGAGGCGTCGTAATCGCACAGCTCATAGGACAGCAAATAGCCCATAAACGGCAGGAACAACAGTGCGCCGACACCGATCATGTTGCCGACAAACCCCATCCAATCGTAGTAGGCGCGCTCCTCGTCCTTCTTCGAGCCCATGAACATGTAGGCCGCAATCAGCCCAGCGATGAATCCGCCGAACGTCACGTTTCCGACAAGCCTATGGAGATTAAGCGGCATCCAGCT
>JACQHN010000006.1 GCA_016199015.1 Nitrospira defluvii | reverse complement strand
TAGAGCGTGGTGGTCTTTCCGCTGCCGGTCGGACCGGTGACAAGGACCATCCCATAGGGCCTCGTAATGGCGCGACGAAACCGCTTGAGGTCTTCGGGATTGAACCCCAGCCGGTCCAGCCGCAGGGTGGAAACCCCCGTAGTAATCGCTTCGCGGTCCAGAATTCGGATGACGACGGATTCGCCGAACACGCTCGGCAAAATCGAGACACGAAAATCGACGGTTTTGCGATCGAGCCGCATCCGGAAGCTGCCATCCTGCGGCACCCGGCGTTCAGCGATGTCGAGGTCGGACATGACCTTCAGGCGGGAGACAAGGGGTGGATGCAGTTTCACATCGAGCGGGTCCATAGCCGAGACGAGAATGCCGTCCACACGAAACTTCACGGTGGTGGCGCGGTCCGTCGCTTCAATGTGAATGTCACTGGCCCGGCGTTGCATGGCGCTTAACAGAATCGTGTCGAGCAGCTTGACCACAGGATTCTGGTCTTCGCCGAAATGATCGACGGTCAAGACTTCCTCGCCCCGCTCGTCTTCTTTGACCAGGACCGATCGATACTCGGCCTCTAATTCGCGCAGGGCTTGACTCGACCCTTCGCTACGTTCCAGGGCGGCTTGAATGGCCGAGCGGGAGCTGACCACGTAGTGCAGGGTGCGATTCAGGAGGATTTCCAGTTCATCCAATGCCAGGAGGTTTTGGGGGTCTGAAATCGCAATGGTCAAGATGCCGGCCTCGTCCTTGACCGGCACGAAGGGGTGACGCCGCATCAGCTTCACCGAGATGGTGTGATAAAACTCCGAGTCCACGCGGAAGGCGGTGAGCGGATCATAGGGAAGCCCATACTGTGCCGCCAGCGCCTGTGCTAATTGGGCCTCGGAAATAGTCCCCTCTTCGACGAGGGTCTGTCCCAGGGTGGTGGTGTTGCCTCCCAGGCGAGCCACGACTTGATCGACGGTCCGCCTCGGCAAGATGCCCTCGCGCACCATCACATCGGCAAGCGAGGGACGAGTGAGATGACGTTGCATGAGCATCCTGAGTCCCTCCGAACTTAGACCGGACGCGGCACCCCTGTGGGGCTCGCCCGCCCTCACATCGTTGGATTACTGAACAGTCCCGGCCATCTGAAAAATCGGTAAATACATGATGATGACGATACCTCCGACCAGGAGGCCCATGACCAGCAACAGGACGGGCTCAATCCAGGTGGTCAACTGACTGAGCCGCACATCGAGATCGCCTTCGTAAAACTCGGCCACATCCCGGAGCATGGGTTCCAATGATCCCGTCTCCTCCCCGACTGACAACATTTCAATCGCAAGCTTCGGCAAGATTTGAGGACGCTCGATGGCAGCGGCCAGCGTACTTCCTTCCCGAATTTCGTTCACGGCCGAGACCAATCCACGCGATACGAATCGGTTGGACACGGCGCCACGGGCGATTTCGAGCGCTTCAACCAACGGCGTGCCACCAGCCAACACCGTGGCCAGCGTGCGCGTCAACTGGATCGTGTGGTGTTGCACGAGGATCACCCCAAGAAGCGGCAATCGCAGCAACTGCCGGTCCACGGATAATCGACCGGCGGCGGTTTGATACCAGGTCCGCCCCATGATCGTCGCCGCACCAATCACGATCGCCACTGGAATGAGTTGCGCCTCTCCGATGTGAATCGCCGCGATCAGCACGCGAGTCGCCGTCGGCAAATTGGCCGACGATTCTCCATAGACCGACACGAAGGTCGGCATCACATAGCTCAACAGAAATCCAACCACCGCGATGCCGACGACCACCAGGAAGGCCGGATAGGCCAGCGCCTTGCTGACTTTCTGCCGCAGGGCGATCATCAGCTTCAAATAAGCAATGTACCGTTGTAACACCTCCGACAAATTCCCGGACTGCTCACCGGCGCGAATCGTGGCGAGGTACAAATCCGAGAAATAGGTGGAATGTTTGGCCAGGGCCTCCGAAGCCGAAGCCCCGCCGCGAATATCCTGCCGAACGGCTTTGAGCGCTTCTCGAAAGGGAGCCCGTTGCGTACGATCGATGAGAAGGTCCCAGACCCGCAAGACCGGCAGCCCGGCTTTGATCAACGCCAGCAGCTCTTGATTGAAGACAAGGAAGTCTTGAAGGGGAAGTTTGCCCCAACGCCCCGTGGTGAGTCCCGGCACGCCAAAGCCTGCTCCCCGCTTGGCGAGACGAAACACCAATAGGCCATCAGATTCAAGTTTGGCGCGCACCAGGCGCTCGTCCTCACCTTCGATATGCCCTTCGAAGGTGGTTCCATCCGCGCGAGCCGCTCTATAAGCAAACACAGCCATGGGATCATTGGGAGCGACATATCACGCAGCAGCCGCCGGCGCTTATCGAACGAGCGCGCCGATGGACGCTTGTGAGTCCGTCTGGTGTAACCGAGGCTCCGGCAGCCGGAGCGTTCGACCCGTGACAATGAGATTGTTAGGCAGACCGTTGAGCGATCGAAGCGCCTCGAGGCTGACCTTATGACGGCGAGACAGTCGCCATAAGGTGTCCCCGTCCTGGATGACAACCGTTCGAATCGGGGCCACGGGTACAACCTCCGGCATGGAAGCTGGTCCCGGCCTCGACTCCTCTGAAACCGGTCCTGTCTCGGCCACGATGGGCGAGGTTTCCGAAATGGATTCCTCCTCCTTGGGAAACGGCCACACGACCGCCTTCTCCCGAAGACCCGCTGAAGCCGGCACCACGCCGTCCAGACCAGATTGGGGCATCTTACTCTGATAAGGCACCACAGACGAGGGCTGGCGGAGCCGGCTGTGCAGCGGGCGAAGGGCCTGAGCAACCCGTTCTCGTTCGACGCGGGCCGACGCCAATTCCTCACGCTGCAACTCAATGATTTGCCGAGCTTCTTCCAAGCGACGCTCCGTCTCTCGCAATATGCCCTGAAGTTGCGCCCGTGCTACTTGAGCATCAGCCAGGTCCTTCCGCTGCTGATCGAGCTCAGCCCGCAAATCGGCTGCCATGCGTTGCGCGTCGCGTACCGCCATCTTGAGGGAATCTGCCGCCACCTGCAAGTCGGAGGGGGCCGATCCGGCGATCGGTTCCAACGGCGCGCACCCTCCCCAGAGCGGGACGATCAGCACACTCGCCATCCAACACCCAACTCTCACACCGACAGCCATCCGACGCTCCCGAATATTTCGTTGGATCACGGTGTTCATAGCCTTACCATTGGTTATAGGGAACTCCGTTGGTGCCGAC
>JACQHN010000075.1 GCA_016199015.1 Nitrospira defluvii | reverse complement strand
TTGAAATGCAAAGACGGATGCTGAGGGTTTGCATTCAGGAGTGCAAAGGCTTTGTCGGTTTGTTCACGGATCGGAGCCGGGAGGGCGTTATAGCAGGACCAAAACTCTGGTGAGGCGTGATGAATCAAAGCTTCGTTGATTGCCCGGAAGTGTGGGCACGAAGCGCCTTATCGGCCAACGCATCGAGCTTGCCGGCTTGGACATCAGCCTCGAACTGGTGATCCCAGGCCTCGGCGTCAAACGCAGCATACCACGAACGGAACGCGGCAAGCTCTGCAGGAGAAAGCTTCTCAATCTGTTGTTCGATCGCTTCGACGTTGCTCATCCATCACCTCACTGCCGAGTATACCGGCCTCCAGAGCGAGTGTCAGCCATTTCATGTGGGGCCGCCACGTGCCGCGAAATGATTCCGGGCACCTTCTTAATCCCCTTTCACGTGGTATCGTCTCTCAGGCGGGATGGCTCGAATCGCGGCTGCGAACGACTCATGAGCCGCGCTATCAAGTGGGCTGTGTTTGATGGTTGTGCTCGCGGAGTCCTTCTCAAGAAAATTGTCACCCTTCCGGTTCTTCGACGGTCTGATGGGTCTGGGAACGAAAACCGCCACCACAGTTGGGACAGACGTTGCCCAACACCTCCTCCACGCATGCGGCACAGAACGTACATTACCTCCATATGAACAGATGCGTGCCTCAGGTGAGTTGGGTGGCAGCGGTTTGTTGCAGTGCTCGCAGGTTGGCCTGAGTTCCAGCATGGTGGTTCCTTTGATCTGGAGTGGCTCTCGAATCAGTCTAGTGCAACAAGTCTAATGCAAAGTCGGAGACGTATCCATCACTGCGAGGGCGATGAGTGAGGGGAAGGAATGCTCAATGTTGAATGGTTCGTGCCAGTGGCGAGAGGCACCTCACGGATGACGAAGGAGCAGGTTCGCCACGCACCGCGGAATGTTGGATTCTCAGACTCCGACCTGTCTCTAGGTTTTCGCACTATTCCTGGCCGTCATCTGATCTCTACTCTTGGAGCAATTGCGAGTCTTGCTCGTACCTCATTGTAGATCTGTGCGATCCCAGGCATCGTCAGTGTTACTGCGACTGCAAACGGAATATCTTCATCGATTGTGGAACCTTGGTCTGGTTCTCGTTGAACGGTCAATGTTACGACTTGATTTGCACCAACTATCGGTGCCGCCGCCCCTTCCCAACGACGTGAGAATACCGTACCGCGGCGACTTTGATTGTGGTCTGGTTGTACCCTGGAAGATTCAACTCGCAATGCAGACAGTTCATCCGACTCAGTTAGTGTGAGGCGAACAGCTCGATAAGACTGTCGTCCTGGCAAAACTGGTGTGAACCAGGCCAATGTTCCGAACAGTGCGTGGTGCCTTGCTTGACCATTTATACAAATGGGTATTGGAACTTGAACCGTGACTGCTTGCTCCCTGGGGAGATTTCCAGTGGCCCAAAACGTGGCTCGATCTTCGGTGCATGAGATGGCCGCATCGGCATCGACGAAGCCGTAACCTAGAAATCTTCGGATGTTATCTTTCTGACGAACATGCAGCCGATTATCCGCAGGGCCCAAGACCTCTTTTATTAATTGAGAAGTGACCAGGGGCCAAGAAGCGGTATGAACCAACAAAGCCTTCAGCAGCGTGGCACGCTGAGCCTGGCTGAGAGATGTAAATTCCTCACCATATGCAGCTTCAAGCGAGTCATGGATCTGATGACAAGCGCGGGATGCGAGGGCAGCTGCAGCACTTGTTCCGTTGGTGAAGTGCTCAACGCTTTCGACTCCATTACGTGGTGGTGCAGCCACTTTCAGCCCATGAGCACGGGCTGGTCCGTTTGGCCTAACCGACAGTGCGGATCCAGTAGTGACAAAGCTTACGTGTTCTCTGGATCCGGGCATCAGAATGTCTGGTTTTACACTATTCGCGAAACCAGGGCCGAGCGCGCTCGAAGGGTTTGACGTCGTAAGGCTTGGAAAGGGATCGATGCTTCCTCTCGCAAGTCGTCGGTCAGCCGGTGAAACAGCATCAACATTGGCCGCACCAACTGTCACGCCGTTAACAGATTCAGCAGGTGATAAAAGACGCCGTTCTGACAACAGCTGGCCCAACGCAGAGATTGTTCCACTTGCGCGTTGGGTTTCACTTGAACTTTCAAATTGCGTGAAGGTTGCAAAGCCCGGAACGTCAAACGGGGCACGATGATTTCCTGCGCTAATAATAAAAAGAATTCCAAAGCGATACGAAAGGCGATCGATCAGTCTTGCCCATGCTGACATCTGTCCGTGAAAAGGCTTTCGGGTGTTACCGAGTGAAAGATTGATTAGCAAAATGTCAGGTGCGGACGGCTCGTCTCCCTGTCGCATGGCGGTTACGGCTTGATAGATCATATCGATGACTAGGCGATCCACTGGGAACCTATCGTTTGCTCCGAGGACAGGAACCATGTGGATGCGCCGCCCAAGCGCTTCCTCATTCTTATTCCGATCGCCCCGGACAATTAGCGATGCCATCGCGGTGCCGTGATGACGATCAGATACCAAAGCGGAAGGCTCCAAGCCGAATTGATCTTCGACATCCAACGCTCCGAGCAAAAGGGGATGTTGTGCGACCGGAACACCGTCAAGCAAAGCGAGTATTGGTGGGCGATCGATGGGCAGCAGATTTTCCGGTTCAATGTCTTCGGATCCGGCTACGTCTATTGAGGTTGCCAAACTTTGCGGCCTTATGTGCATTACTGGGTCAAGACCTGCAATGCTTGCGGGTGACATTTCGATGATACTTCTTACTGCAACAACAGGTAGCTCAATCAAAATGGCGTGATAACCAATGTCGGCAATACGGCAACGACTAATGACTTGCCCTTCAGCTGCAACAATTGCATTACTTAGCTCTGCTTCTGCCTCCCTGGCCCGCGCATCATGTGCCCTAAAAACAAGTTCGATCTCAATCCGAACTCGTTCACTGTCATCTTTGTCGGCAATCTCCTCAGCGATTATATTTCGCTCATCGGTCATGAGCCTATCTTGAGGACCCCATGGTCGAATGTCTCTTAATGTTGAAAATACATCACGCCACGGTGTGAAGCCGGTTCCTAAAACTTGTCCCTGTATCCAGCGATGCCATAGCGACGAGATATTCCTCAGTGCCTGCGCATCGGGCACTAATAGGTATAAGGTCGGTTTTTTATCTTGTTCGTCACCCTCCAGTTCTTCCTCGTCGATGAGTTCTAAGCCGGGGAGGCGTCTAATTGCATTGATGAATGGCTGAATTGATCCCCTAACCTCGAATACGAGCAAACGCTCCGGAGCTATCGCACTTGGGTCACTTCGGAGCTCGAGGCCGGTTTGGTCTCGTGCTAGAACAGAGGCTAGCCGTTCGAACTTTGGGCCGAATACTGATCGTTGACGATCTACGCTAAACCGTTCAGGTCTCGGTGGGATTCTTGGGTTTCCGGTTGGTCGTTGTTGTAGGTCGCTGATGCTTAGCCGGAGGAGTGGCTTGCTGGGGTCGATCGGCATTGGTTACCTCTGGTTTAACACGAGTAACCCACAAATCGAGTTCCGTATTAATGGCAGTATCGATATTGATTTCGTCTAATCCGAGAATGTGACGCCGACGCACGTTTTGACAGAAATCTCGTGCCTCAGCATAAGACATTGCGCCTAATCTGCCTGCCAACATCCCGGTTGAAATCCTTGGTTTCTCTGGCCAAGATTCAATAATCTTGCAGAGAAACACTGAAATCTCATCTTCTTGAGGAGCTGGGAACGCCAATCTCAATTGAAAGCGTCGCCACACCGCACGATCTAAGAGTTCTGCATGATTTGTCGCCGCAATTGTCAGCACGTAGCTTGGTAGCTGATCGATTTGCATTAACAAGAATGAGACAACACGCTTGATTTCACCAGTTTCGTGGGTGTCCCCCCTTTCCTTCCCAATTGAGTCGAACTCATCAAAGAATAGGACACAGGGCTGCGTTCTAACATAGTCAAAAAGCGTGCGGAGGCGGGTGTTAGTTTCGCCGAGGTAGCTGCCAACGAGTGCATCATACCGAACTATGAAAAACGGTAGAGCAAGTGCTTCTGCTACAGCCTCGGCATAAGATGTCTTTCCGTTGCCTGGAGGTCCAGATAATAAAACCTTATGGCGTGGCTCGTATCCGTGTGCTCGCAGCACGTCCGCACGCATGTGCTCCTCGACAAGCTGCTCACCCTCTGCACGAGCGGGAAGGGTTAAGATCAAATCTTCAAATCGAACGCGCGGCGTCACATCGAGAATTGTGTCGCGACCGCTGCTCTGAACCCGTTGCCCATTGGTAAATGCTTGGGATGTAACAGAGACGGTTTGAAGTACCCGTTGAAGACGGTCAGCTAAACTGTGGTGGCTCTTCGCACGCTCTTCCGCCACAAGTGCTTCGACCGTTGATCGCAACATAGACTTGTCGCCGGTAGCGCCTGCTCGCACAAGTGAAAGAATAAGATCACTCTTGGCCATGGTTGAACGTATAGGAATCCCTAAATGTGAATAATTGATAGCTTGACTTAATTATAAAGTCCTGGGCGAGTCTCGGTCCCATTCATTAGTCTAAGAGCACACTACTCTCAATCATACTCGGGCAGAATACGCCTTTCCTCAGAAAAAATCATCGCTCGGAATGAGGCGAATCACTAGGAAAGGGATCTGTCTCCGCGAATGTGCCATGCTTTACACCCGTTCTTTTCCTCTCCGCTTGTTGGACGGTGGCGACCCACTGCTGAGCGAGCATCGGCCGATTCGCTGCCTTTTTCTGGGTAGAGCCTGGCAGGACATTGTCTGCCTTTGACTGCATGAGCGAACACCCGACTTGCTGCTGCGCGCGGCCGTTGCGCTCCGGAAGCAACGGCGAAGCCTGTCCTGTCTGAGCCGGTTGCCGGCGAGTTGACAGGCTGCGAGCGGGCAAGGCTTAGTCGAGTGCTCATGCAGGCGTCTGTGGCGGACCAATTGCCTGCCAGGCTCTAGCCCCTTTCCCCATGGCGGCCCTGTGTCATGCGAGCTGATGACGCTTCGCGACCCAGGCCCAATCACAGGCGCGCAGGACAGACTTTCCTGCTCCCACTGCTTCTGCTAGAATTTGCGCATGGGTTCTGAAGCGACGAAATTGTTAGAAGCGGCCTTGAAGCTTCCGCCCGAGGTCCGTGCGGCAATGGCGGGTTCCTTGTTGGACAGCCTGGATACGACCGTTGATGCCGACGCCGAAAAGGATTGGGAGCAGGAAATCGCCCGCCGTCTAAAGGATCTCAATTCGTCTCACCCTCATCTCGTTTCCTGGAGCGATGCCCGCCGAAAGATACTCGGCCTCTGATGCCGGGTTTATCGGTTGTTTTTCATCCCGCCGCCGTTGAGGAAGCCCAAGCTGCTCGGCAATGGTATGAGGCAAAAAGTCAGTCCGCTGCGGACTTGTTTCTGGCTGAACTTGACGGCGGGATTGAAGCCATCTCTCTCGCTCCTGAACGCTGGCCGCTATTTGTGCACGGGACACGCCGGTATCTCTTTCATCGCTTTCCCTTCCAGTTGGTCTACCGGGTCGTGAATGGCTCCATTCAGGTGGTGGCCCTTGCGCACGGCCGCCGTCGGCAGGATATTGGAAACTTCGCTAGCGGAGAGAGCCTCTTTCTCGGCAGTCATTTCATTGATTGTGTGAGAAGGGGTGTCGTAGAATTATTCATTATATATCGGCTCGTGATCTAGGGTATCTCAATTCGACCGAAAGGCTGCAGGTGGAAACGGTCGCCACGCTTCCTCGTCCCATCACTGACTATCAATCGCTGTCTGCCGAAGAACTCTTCGAACGGACCTGTGTGGCCAAACGCACGCTCGGCGACCGGGTGATGATCCTGGGGCACAACTACCAGCGCGACGAAGTCATCCAGCATGCCGATTTCCGGGGCGATTCCCTGATCTTGTCGCAGGTGGCGGAAGAAAAATCCGATCGGCCCTATGTCGTGTTTTGCGGTGTGCATTTCATGGCCGAAACCGCCGATGTGTTGAGCCGTTCCAATCAAACCGTGATTCTGCCGGATATGGCGGCCGGCTGTTCCATGGCCGACATGGCCGCAATCGAACAAGTCGAACAGTGCTGGGACTCGCTGGGGCGAGTGGTTCCGGTCGAAGAAACGGTTATGCCGGCGGTCTATGTGAATTCAGCTGCGGTCCTCAAGGCCTTTTGCGGCGAACATGGCGGGCTCACCTGCACCTCGTCCAACGCGCGGAAGGTCATCGAATGGAGCTGGGCGCGCCGGGAGAAGATCCTGTTTTTCCCGGACGAACATCTCGGCCGCAATACCGCCAATAAGATGGGGATTCCCCGCGAGCAGATGATTGTGTGGGATCCCTACATGCCGCGCGGCGGCAATTCGGTGGAGGCGATTCAGCGGGCGAAGCTGATCTTGTGGAAGGGCCACTGCAGTGTACACCAGATGTTCCAGCCGCCGC
>JACQHN010000088.1 GCA_016199015.1 Nitrospira defluvii | reverse complement strand
GCCTTGTCCATCAGCTTCAGCACCCGCTCGTTCCCCGACTCGTAGCCGAAGTGGAGATACTTACAGCCGGCGGCCTTCGCATCCTGCCAGACTTGATCTTCCAGCAGACTCTTCTCGAACCGCATGTGCGTCGTCCAGGCAATGCCCATGTTGCTGTCGATCAGCCCTCGCGTCAACTTGCGGAACAGGGCCGGCGGATAGGACTCGTCGGTGAAGTGAAAATGCCGTGCGCCGTACTTGTCCCGCAGATGGGTCACCTCGGCCAGAATGTCCTGAATCTTTTTGGTGCGGTAGCCTGCCGTATAACCTTCGCCGTGATCACAGAACTCGCAACGGCCCCAGTAGCAACCACGGGTCGCCAGATAGGGCAGAATCTTGGTCGGCACGAAATACTTGTCGAGCGGCAGGCCGTCGAAGTCGGGCGGCGGTAGCGCATGCATGTCTTCCGCGAAACTTGTCGTCGAGACATGCACCCCGGTTTCGTCCTTATAGATGGTGTTCGGCACCTCGGCCAGGCTCCGCTTCGCCCCTACCGCCGACACCAGCTGCACGAACGCCGTCTCCCCTTCATAGACCACGGCACTGTCGAAATATTGAAACAGCGGCGACGACGGAAGCACATCGCGCAAGCGCGTCACCGTGTTGCCGCCGATCGTCACATGGATGTTAGGAAAGTGCTGTTTGATGAGGGTGCAGAACGTCATTGTGGAGAACATCTGCTGCTGCAAGACAATCGAAATACCAATGACGTCAGGTTTCTCCGCCTCGATCGCCGGCTTCACCAGATGCTCGAACACGTCGCGATAGACATTCACCTGCGTGTCGTTCACCGCGTCCATCACTTCGGCTGAGACGAAGACTTTATAGGACAGATCGGTCTCCATCGGCGGCATACAGATCCGTGCCGGCGCATAGACCATCGAGATCACAGATGTGACTTCACGGAAAACATGAATAGCCCATTCTAACTGATCGATTTCGTAGAAGACTTCCCCGCGAATGATGGCCTTGGCCTTCTCGGATTTCTTGATCAGGTCATCGATACGCTGGCGCGTCAGGTCGCAGAGGGTGAGCTGGAGATCCTGCTCCCATTCTTCAAGTTCGCGTTTCTTCGCCAACTTGCGGAGCCGGTCGAGCTGCTGCGGGACCCGGCGCAGGACTTTCTTCAGAAAGTCCTCGCTGAAGTACCAATCCCACATCTCGAGATTGATGTCTTTTTGAACGACCGTATGGCCGGCCTGACGGAGGACGGCGGTGAGGGAAGGCAGACTCAAATAGGGTTCGGAAGGAAACCAATCGGGCGGGAAGATCAACATGACCTTCATCTTCCGGCCGCTGGTGGCTTCGAAACTTTGACGATTTAATAAGATGAGTTCTTTGGAAGCCCGCTCGCCCTTGGAATACTCCACTTTCATAATAATCTGGTCCTTCTTCTTCCCGGCCGAGAAGCGACAGAAATAGTCAGAAAGCCAACGGGTTACAACGGAAAGTATTGTACGGGGGCACAAGATCGTTATGCAAGAGCGGGAGCGAGCAGAGACGACTGGATGCAGCTATTCAGAGGCCTACGGGAGATTGGGTGAAGTCCCGCGGCTCGTGTGCCACAGCGCTAGGATTTCGACGACTTCAGGATGGGGCGTCACACGGTAATAGAGATGGTAATGAACGCGGGGAAGGTGAATACGACGGACACCGGCAAGCTTGATGTTCCGGGCCTGCGCTCCGATGGATGGTTGGGAAGCTAGGAGTTGAAGCGCGCGCTCAAGCTCGACCGCAAATGCATCCGGAGCCTTCAGCCGATTAGCGACCCACCATTCGGCAGCTTCGACAATGGCGCGTGCGGCACTACTGACAATACGGATAGGGATCGAACCACTCACGATCGGCGAATTTGCCCCAGGACATGCGCCGCGCTTGTCGTCTCCCCTCGCTCGGCTTCCAAGATAGCCGCGAGCAACTTGGCCTCTTCCTCAGGGAGCAGGTCAAAGGTCTCATCACCCTCTGGAGCCAACACTGTCACCGTCGTTCCCTCGGGAAGGCTCTTCGCATCGATCTGAATCGTCCCGCCGTGGACTTTCCCAGTGGTAATCAGCATATGCGCATCCTAGCACTTGAAAGGGACGCCGTCCAACTTCCGATGCGATCGCCCTCCATCACCTTCCGGCAGCATGTGGCTCCCAAGGCTTATCGATGGACGAGAATCAGTTTTTTGGACAGCAGGTGGAAGGACTCTTTTCTGCACAATTGAACGCTGCCAAACTCACCCCAGGATGCTCAAAAAGGCTGTCCAGCAAGGCCGCAGCCGACGGAAGCACCGGAGGCATAGCCTCTGGGCTATGTTGAGGATGCTTGTGAGGTGAGAACGACACTGGCAGACTTTTTCAGCATCCTGCTGGAGGCCCGTTCACCCTTCGAGAACTCAACGCGCATGAAGGCGGCTCCTGTATCGATCTGGCACTCCGAAACTGTCAGAATGCCAAGGGGTTAGCTTGAAGAACGACATTGTACGAGGGGGAAAGATTGAGATGCAAGAGTGGGAGGGCGGGGCTGACCTGGCAATTCCCCGTGCTCGCGCAACGCGCGGTCGCAGACTCCCCACGTTGAACGCGCGCACGTTGGGATGGACCAAAGGGCTCTGAAAAAGTAGAATGACCCTCATTACTCGTCAACGCATCCCGCAAAAGACATCATGCCAATTCTTTCAGTGATACCACCATGCAAAGCCTGATAGCCTAATCCCATGTCGAACGCCACCCTATCAGAAGCTCGAAAGCGACAGGGAGAACTCGGACAGTTCCTCACGCCTGCGCCTGTGGCTGACTTTATGGCTTCTTTGTTCGGGCCGCTTCCCGAGGTCGTGCGCTTGCTGGATGCCGGGGCGGGGGCGGGAGCGCTGACCGCTGCATTCGTGTCTCGCTTGTGCCGGAGAAATGATGGAGTTCGCGCTATCGAAGCCACGCTCTTCGAGCTCGATCCGTTCATTCAGGACGCGCTCTCAAAAACCATGCAGGACTGCGGACAGCGTTGCGCTGAAGCGGGCATTCGATTCACCTGCACCATCCATGCGACCGACTTTATTCATGAAATGTCGGCGCTGCTGGCCGGGGATTTGTTCGCCACGACGCCACCCGCCTTTGATGCAGCGATTACGAATCCGCCCTACCGAAAGATCAGCATCGACTCAGCCGAAAGACGTGCTCTGCGTTCCGTCGGAATCAAAACGAGCAACCTCTACACCGGCTTCATTGCCCTCATTCAGAAGCTGCTGGTTCCTGCAGGCCAGATCGTCGGCATCACGCCTCGAAGCTTTTGCAATGGCCCTTACTTCCGCCCCTTCCGAAAGGACTTCCTTAGTAATCTGGAACTCCGTAGGCTCCATGTTTTCGAATCGCGCAATGCCGCCTTCCGAGATGACAGCGTGTTGCAAGAGAACATTATCTTTCATGCGGTGAAGGGGCGGAACCAACCCCGTGAGCTGGTGATCTCCAGCAGCAGCGGAGAGCATGGTGACGTGATCACTGAGTCGGTGTTGGCTTTCGCTGAAGTGGTCCATCCACATGACGCAGAGAAGTTCATCCACATCCCCTCGGCACCCTGGCACGCGGCGGCTAAGGAAACAATGGACGGCCTCCGCTCAAGCCTTGCCTCTCTGGGTGTCACCGTATCGACCGGACGTGTTGTGGACTTCCGTCTCAAAAACTCTCTTCGACAGGAACCACAGAAAGGGACAGTGCCGTTAGTGTATCCCTGCCATTTTGACGCCGGCACGGTTCATTGGCCGAAGCCCCAATCCCGCAAACCAAATGCCATTCTCGACAATGACGAAACTCGCCCCTGGCTTGTGCCATCCGGTGTCTATTTGCTCACGAAACGCTTCACGTCGAAAGAGGAACGCCGGCGCCTCGTTGCGTGTCTGTTCGACCCGAACAATGTACAAGCGGAGTGGCTGGCCTTCGAAAACCATCTGAACTACTTCCATGCGAATGGACACGGGCTCGATCGAAATCTAGCAGTCGGCCTCTTTGCGTTCCTGAACTCCACAGTGGTCGATCAGTATTTCCGCCGTTTCAGCGGACATACTCAGGTGAACGCTGGCGACCTTCGGAAGTTGGCCTATCCTGATCGTGACACCTTGCAAGCGATAGGAATTGAAATGAAATCGCTGGATCTTCCCCAGGAAGAGATCGACGAACTCGTGACCAAACATCTCCATGCCTACAAATAAACCAAACCGCAAAATTGCCACCAAAAAGCAGCGACTCACTAAGACCATTGCAGCACTGACAGCCTTACAGTTTGGCCCAAAGCAAAGAAACGAAACTGCCGCCTATACGCTGCTCGCCCTGCTGGACCTGCGGTCCGATGTTTCCTGGGCTGCCGCTCAAGCTCCGCTCCGTGGCATCACCCCTATCATTCACTTCATCGCCAAGGCATACGGCGTGCGCTACGCACCCAACACCCGAGAAACAATTCGCGACGATGCCGTAAAGTTCTTTGTGGAGGCGGGCTTGCTGCTTCGCAATCCAGACAATCCCAATCGTCCCACGAACAGTGGGAGGACGGTGTATCAGATAGAACCCTCGGCATTGGCCTTACTGCGCAAGGTTGGAACCCGTGATTGGCCACCAGCCTTAAAGACATACCTCGTGAGCCGCGAAGGCCTTAAAAACGAAATGGCCAGAACAAGACACTTGGCACGCGTACCCGTCACGCTTCCCAACGGTTCACAGGTCGCTCTTTCGCCTGGAGGCCAAAATCCCCTCATCAAGGCGATCATCGAACATTTCTGCCCAATCTTCGCCCCTGGCGGGGTAGTGATCTACATCGGCGACACGGAAAACAAATTTGTCCATCTGGAGGCGGAGAACTTAGCCTCGCTGGGAGTGACATTGGATTCCGCCGCGAAGATTCCTGACGTGATCGTCCACTACACGGCAAAGAACTGGTTGCTGCTCATTGAGGCTGTGACCAGCGCAGGGCCGGTTGATGGCAAGCGACGTAAGGAACTCAAGGAGCTGTTCGCGGACTGCAAGGCAGGCTTGGTTTTCGTGACCGCCTTTGAGACCCGCCGCACCATGCAATCCTTCTTATCGCACATCGCCTGGGAATCCGAGGTTTGGATTGCCGAAGATCCCGACCACATGATCCACTTCAACGGCGAACGTTTCCTTGGCCCCTACCCGGACGCAATACCAAAGCGCGAAGCGAAGAAGTAGGTGGATGCCATAGGCCCTTCCGCAGCGCGTGGCATGGAGCTGGTGCATCTGGTGTTTTCGGTCTGTCTCGTGTGTGTGGTTCGACGAACGAGAGAGACAAGACAGACCCACGCACCAGATAGATCGCCTCTGAATCGCCCTCCCCTCACACAGCGCTCCCACATCATCATCTATAGAGTGACAGAATAAAAAGGGTCGGGAGTCTGTGTGCTACGAACGCAACCATCTATGTAGGGATGGAGGCGATGCTTCACCCACGATGAGGGGAGGTCCCTCGAAGTCGGCGTACAGGCGCAGACTTCACACCGCGGCAAGCGGCGTCGATCACGAGTCGTCGTCGTGAGCGTGGCCGGAAAAGGCGGAACGTATTCCGTCAGGTACGCATCACGAAGACGAACGCACGTGAACCGCTGATGATGTGTCGAAAGACCGAACGCGACGTCGAAACCGGGATCGAGACTCTGTCCCGCGAAGCAGGTGGAGGGGGACCTGTGTACGGC
>JACQHN010000087.1 GCA_016199015.1 Nitrospira defluvii | reverse complement strand
CCCCCGCGGCCGCAACGTCGATTCCAGCCCAAACCGCTTGCTCATCCGTTGCACCCACTGGTCGTCGCCGAAAGGCCGGCCTCGCTGCACGCTTAGCCGGAGCGTCTCGATCTCGCTCCTGGTCTGTGGCCGATTGGTGCGGGCCACCCAGTCCCGCGGCCGCTTCACCGGCCAGTCACTGAGCCATGCAGTCAGGCCTGCTTTTCCCTGGGCCCGTCGCCACAGACTCGACCAGCGCCAGTCTTCGGCTCGGTTCACCAGCTTGGCCCGCAGCGCGTTCCGCTCCACATAGCGCGCCACCGTGAGGAAATGCGCGTCGGTTTGCACTGGAAAAGACTTGAACCGTCCTTGATAGACCGGCCCGGTCCCCGCAGTGTGATGCTGCGCATGCCAGCGTTGTGTATGGGTCACCGTGATCCACCGGAGCGCCTCCGACAGTTCTCCATCGTGCCGGGGCCAGAGGAGGAGATGCCAGTGATTCGGCATCAGGCAATAGGCGGCAATGCGCAGCCGCGTCTGGGTGTAGACCTCCGCCAGCACCTGTTCAAAGGCCGCGTAGTCTGCCGGCTTCTCAAACAGGGGCCAGCGCCCAACGCGGCGGTTCAGCACATGATAGGCGAGATTGCCGGCAACAAGACGGGGACGACGTGGCATGCCGGTCCTTGTAGCGCGATGGGTTGTGTGATGTCAAGAAAAGACTCCCGACCCCTTTTAATCTCCTTTTCATCTCCCGCTATCGGGCGAAATTGGTCGTTGGGCCTGTTACCCCTTCTTTTTGAAATCGGAGGCGATCCCGAGTTCTTGCACTCGCTGGGCGGCAAGCCTTTCAAGGCGTCTCGCCTGGGTTAGAAGGGTACGCCGCAGGCCGTCGGAGACATCGCGCTCGCTGATGACGCGAGCAAGATTGGCGATGGTGGTTGCTCGTCGTGCTATGCGGACATCGGGATGTTTGCGCTGTCGGTAGATGGAGTCAGGGATGATGCGTTGCTTATACGAGGGGGGCAATGTGATTTCGCTCCGTGGGATCATCTGCTTTTCGTTTAGAACCGCGGCAAGAGCTGACTCCCTCAATACTTTCTGGAAGACGGTATATTCCACACGATCAAGAAGCGTCCGCTTATCCTTCTCGCTCAGTCCTGTCATGAGATCGTCGAGAGGCCACACTTCAATGCACGCTACCTCGAATGGGTCGAGTACGTTCATTGCCACAGCGTCAGTTCTCTGGTTCGTGAGATGGCGACTGACACGACCACTTAGCTTCTCCTCGGTCTGCCCCACGTAGATTGGCTCGCCGTCGTAGTCGTAAAAGGCATACGTGCCGTGTTTGTAACTCCCGATGCGTTTGTCAGTGGAGTCCTTCGTTGCGAAGAACTTGCGGATTTCCGCCCGGATTGCGGCAATGTCTTCTGGTAAGCCGAGAACTTCATCCTGCTCTTGCGACGAACCGCTCTTCTTTCTCGTCTTTGGCATTTAGATCCTTCCATGCGGGAGTCAAGTAGTTATCAGCAATCCAGCGAATGATCGGAACGCAAACTGCGTCACCAAATCCGAAAAGAGCTTGATTCAAAGGGACCGTGATTCGAAAGTCGTCTGCACCCATTAGGCGGGCGCACTCCCTTGGCGTGAGTAGGCGAACTGCATACAGGCCCCTGCCGGCGGCAAACAAGATTTGGCGACCGCTCCCACCTCTTGGAGTGCGAAGGCACCCGGCAATACCATCCGTTCTCAGTTCAGCCATAGAGCGGCTGTGCCGCACCCTACGAAATACGGTTCCATAGGCAGTTTGTTTCCCCATGATCATTTTATCCGCGACCGCTCTGTGTTTGTCGCTCATTTGGTTGAGCAAGTACTCTGCCCTCTGCCGACTCCACCAGAACGTCGAGGTTGTCGGGAGGTCTTCAAGTATGTCCGTCAAGGTTGTCTCCGCTTTAGAGATTGTCGGTAAGGTTCTCAAGGACCATCGAATCTCGGGGTGCCAGAGAATGAAGTCGGCGAGCGCAAGCGGACGAAACTGCGACTGGTAGAAGCCTGGCGTTTCAGCAACCTCCTCAATCTTGTTCCTTTCAAGTGTTCCGATCAGGAATAACCGTTGCCTGCTTTGTGGGACAAATAGCGCCGCATCAATAATGAAGGCATCTACGGAATATCCAAGTTCGTTCAGTGCAAGACACGCATCTCGGAAATCATTGCCATCATGAGAGGTGAGAAATCCGGGCACGTTCTCTAGCATCACCAAAGGCGGCCGTCGCTTGCCCATGCTCTTGATGGCATCCACGAATCCCCAAAAGGCACCCGAGTTCTGGCCCGCAAGTCCTCGACGCGCGCCAGCCAATGAAAGGTCGTTGCAGGGGAAGGATGCCGTCGCCAAAGCAACGGTGGGAATGTCGTCGGGAGTGATAGCGTGGACATCACCCAGATGGAAATGGGCTCTGTCATCGGCGAAGTGACCCCGATACATCTTCATCTTGTCTTCGTCGATGTCATTTGCCCACACGACCTTCCAACCGGCTTGCACAAGTCCCATACGCATGAGGCCAATACCTGCAAAAAACTCCGCGACCGTCATTTTTTTGCTGACCATGCCAATGCCTTCCGCAATCTTGCCAAGGTTGATGAATTCGCTACGGAATCTTCCCAAATCCGAACTACTTTCCAGCCCTGTTTTTTGAGGGAATCTGTAACTTGTTGGTCCCTAGTCACATTCCGGGCGATTTTTCCCTCCCAGTAAGCCCTATTTGTCTGTGGCATCCGGCACTTCAGGGGGTGGCCATGCCAGAAACATCCATCCACAAAAACGGCGACCCTTGCCTTCGGGAACACAAAGTCCGGCCTCCCAATCAGTGCGTAATTCCGACGCCATCCCGTGATGCTATTTTCGCGCAGCACTTCGAGTAACTTGGCTTCTGTTGACCTATTCCCGTGGGATTTCACCTGTGCCATGATCCACGAGCGCGTCTTCTTGCTGAAGCTGTCCATCTAATATTGGCTCTCAACTATTGGGTCGGCTGCTACCGAGACCGTGATCCAAGCGATCTATTCAACGCAGATCCCTCATCCAAGGAAGTCTATTCCGCGCGGAATATCACCCGCTTACGAACAATTGTCAAGGATCATGCTTCGCGAAACTCTTACCACCCTGGTAGCCTATCTCCCTATTTGCCCGCATCCTATTTCTACCTGACTGGACACCCCTGTCGATTTTGGCTTTCTTCAACGACTATCTTACGTGAACAGACTTTCACATCCGAATCAGAGGCCTGTTGCCGTGACTCATGGAAGCGATGTCGATTTTGGTTTTCCCGAACGACTATCTGATGACAACAGCCTTTCAGTCCACATCGGAGCGGAGAGTCACCCATGTGTCCGGCATGCCTTGCAACTATGGCAGTGATTGCGGCTGGTACGAGCTCGACCGGTGGCCTGACGGCGCTCGCGGTCAAGAAGCTTCGTGACCCGGTAAGCACGAAGAGCCGCTCGGCACCATCACCATCAAAGGAGACTTGATCATGACCACGAACACCGTAGAATATCCGAGAGTCGTCCCGCATGCTGAGTGGCTGGCAGCGCGCAAGCAATTCTTGCTCAAGGAAAAGGAATTCACCCGGCGGCGCGATCAATTGAACGCAGAGCGGCGCAGGCTGCCGATGGTCAAGATCGAGAAGGACTATGTCTTGGAAGGATCGGACGGCAAGGTGCGCCTGCTCGACCTGTTCGAGGGACGCCGTCAGCTCATGCTGTACCACTTCATGTTCGACCCGACCTGGGACGAGGGCTGCCCGAACTGCTCGTTCCTGATGGACAACGTCGGCCACCTCTCCCATCTGCACGCGCGCGACACCTCTCTCGCCCTCGTCTCCCGGGCGCCGCTGGCCAAGATCGAGTCGTTCAAGAAGCGCATGGGCTGGACGTTCCCCTGGTACTCGTCGTTCGGCAGCGACTTCAACTACGACTTCCATGTCACGATGGACGAGGCCATCGCTCCCGTCTTGTACAACTACAGGGACGAGGCCGAATTGATTCAGAAGGGTGAAACCTATTTCACACAGGGTGAATCGCACGGCCTGAGCGTCTTCCTTCGCGATGGTGACGGCCTATTCCATACCTACTCGACCTATGCGCGCGGCACCGATCTGCTTGCCGGCACCTACAACTACCTCGACCTGACGCCGCTTGGTCGGCAGGAGGACTGGGAAGAGCCACCCGGCCGCAGCAACAGCCCGTTCCTGGCCTGGGTCCGTCACCACGATCGCTATGAGGATGGCCTGAAAGTTTCGGCCTCTTGCTGCGGCTCGGGAAAGGCTCACTCGTAAGCGTTCATCGTTCACATCCACATCGGAGGTCTGGAGCCATGAAATACCTGCTCATGTGTTGCACTGAGGAGAAGAGGTTCGCCACCATGTCCAAGGGTGAAATCGACGCCATCATGGAGGAGACCTCGGCCTACTGCGAGGCGCTCCATAAGAGCGGCACGCTCATCGTGGCGGAGGCACTCGAACCGGTCCAGACCGCCATGACCGTGCGGGTCCGAAACGGCACGCTGTCCACGACCGACGGTCCCTTTGCCGAAACGAAGGAGCAATTCGGCGGGTTCTTTCTCATCAACGCCAGAGACCTCAACGAGGCCATTCAAGTGGCCTCGAGGTTCCCATCGGTGCGCGTCGGAAGCATGGAGGTACGGCCGGTCATGGAGCGACGTCGGTCGTAGCGCAGGATATTGAAAAAAACCGCCAGCGGCGTTCTCGCTCGCTCAGGGTCTCAACGTACTGCCAGGAGTGCGTCTCGGTCCTTTGCATCGCTGTGGCCTTGCTGGACGGCCTTT
>JACQHN010000086.1 GCA_016199015.1 Nitrospira defluvii | reverse complement strand
GTCGACATCCTGTTCAAGGATGCCTCCCTTCCTCACGGCTCCGCGCGCCCGTCTCGCGTCGCGACTCCGCCATTTCGCGACGAACCGTCATGAATCATGCGGGCTAGAACAATGTGTAGATAAATGGCGCGACAGCGGAACCCTGGGTCAGTACAATCAAGCTCCCGAGCAGAACCAGCATCAGTATAATCGGCAGGAGCCAGAATTTCTTCCGCTCTTTCATAAACGCCCAGAGTTCTACAAGAAAATCCCCCATGGCAGCCTCCCTCACACGATTAAAACTGGCGAGTCATATGTGACCGCGGTCTTGGCGAGCGGATCACTCTATAGCTCTCGGCATCCTTCAGAAAAGCACGCCGCATCGAGTCCCACCCAAACAGCCGCATCACAAATCCCATCGGCGTAATTAATCCGAAAAAGATGATCCCAAGGATGATTCTGGTATTCACCCAACCTAAGACATGCCCGACCTTCATCCAGGCCGTGAACACAGGCCTGAGAACCAGCGGCGCAAGTAGTCCGAAGGCGACCAACAAAAGTCCCGCGCCTAATGCCCACAGACGCAACGATTCGCCGCTCCGAAGCATTGGCCAACAGGCGATAAGGAGGAATACTCCTCCAACCATGAGCCCAAAGTTACGGAGGTCCATTCTATTAATTTCTTCAACCATCGATCGCCCCCTCGTTGACACTCTATTGACCTCGACGCTGAACTCCATCACGCAGCAAGACATCGCTGCCTGCGCCCAGCCATTCGTTGAACCGAACCCTCTCAGCGTTTGGACGGTTCCCACCTCAGCACCCGATCGCCCCGGAGATACCGGTACCAGGCATCGAGAATCGACAGATTCACTAGAACAAAGAATGATGGAAGCCGCCAGACCCCTTTTCTCGGTAGCCACCGCACACAGGAGTACAGCAGTGCAATACCATAAAAGCACACCTGATCGGCGAAGAGATACCGATAGAAAGGTCCGTAAAAAAGCAGGAGGGCATTCGTGAAAAACGCGGCGATCATGGCAAACGGCACTAGCCAGCGACACAGCTTGTGGCTGAAGAGCTGCCATGCAAAGAGGCCGTACCGAAAGGGATTCATGAGCGGCAGACTTCTCATCAAGACCGCAATACCACGAAGAACCGTTCGGACTTTACGCTGATACTCCTTCCGCTCGTCAGCCAGATTCTTATAGTACCCGATACTATTGGGATCCGAGACGCCTCGCAAACCGCGGCGGACGGAGTTGAGCACGGTATTGAAATCGCTTTGGAGGTCACTGGCCCAATCAGCACACACTTCCCGCCGAGCCGCAAAAAACGAGCCACTGAGACCGACCAACGTATTGACCTCGGTCTCTAACCGGCGGAGCAGCATTTCATACTTCACATATGCCCCTTCCCCACTGAGTTGTCCATCATCAGCATCTATGAACCGGTCTATACTGCTCACGCAACCCACCGTGTCGTCGGCAAAGGGCTTCACAATCGTTGAAAGTCCGTTCGGTGCCAGCGTCGTGGCGACATCTGAAAACACCACAATTTCCCCAGAGGTCATGCTCACCGCCAGTTGCTGAACGGCCTCTTTACCCTTTCGTTCTATTGCCCGTACGAGTCTCACACCCGATGACTCATAGGACTGCACGATGCTGTCCGTTGCGTCGGTCGAACAGTCCGATGCAACGACAATTTCGAGATTCTGTCGTGGATAGTCCTGTTGCAGGGAATTCTCGATCTTCTCCCGAATACGTCTCTCCTCGTTATAGGCCGTAATGATGTAGGACACCCTCGGACATATGTCCCGAGCCGCGACCGGGCGTTTTCGAAAGACAGAAAGCAACAAGAGGACAATCGGATAGCCCGCATAGGCGTACCACACAAACACAATCGACATCCAGAACAGCAATTCAACCAGCATCACGAACCCTGCCCCCTTGCAGTCTACAGCCGCTCACCGAGTCACTCTCGCAACCCGGCTCCAGACTCAATCCATCCTTCACAGCCTCGGTCACGTGTCACGTGACACGACCGCGTACGGTCCGATTCCCTTCCTCTTCCGCATCATCCAGTGACACAGTGTCTACACTCTGCATGTTCTGTACATCCCTCAGGGTCTGCCCAATCTGGGCAATATCCTCATTCGTCACAAGATAATGTGTGGGTAAGGTCACAAGACGGTCGGCCAGCAGAACGGACGTAGGAACTTGTGCCGACGACAACTGATCTCTCAATTCCGGGATTTGCTTGATTGCGGTGGGGTACAGTGGGCTGGCACCCAACCCCTCCATCTTCGACCTCGCACAAAGTTCCTTCTTCATGTGCGCTGTTTTGAGGAGAATGGGGAACCGGAGATACGCCGGTCCATCACCAGATTGCATCTTGACTGTATCGCCGGTTGCCTTGGCGACCTGCTTGGCGATCCCTTCGGCATGCTCACGGCGCTGCTTGCCAGCCGTCTCCACACGCTCCCGCCAGCCGGCCAGCAACGCCGCACGAACACCATCCATACGGCGCATGGGGAAGTCTCGGTAGAATTGGGTCTCCCCCAGTTTGAGAAACGGCAGCCCGGCCGGTAGCCAATAGAGCCAGGGGTGGATCAGAGAGCGCATCGCTACCAACTGGCACCAGTTTCCCAACACATCGAACCAGGATTCTTCAGGAAGCTTGTCGTACTCACTTTGAATTGCCTGAGCAATTACATCAGAGTTGGTGATGACAACCCCGCCGGACCCGCACGTCAGATTTTTGCCTCTTCCGAAACTGAAAAATCCGACATCCCCCAACGTCCCTAGGGGGCGGCCATTGTGTGTCCCACCAAACGCTTGGGCAGCATCTTCAATCACATAGATGCCCTTACTTTGACACAGCAACCTGGTTCGATCCACGTTGGCCGGACAACCCAGGAGATGTGTGGGGACGACGCAGAGCACATCCTCGTCAAGAGAATGCTCCAGTTCGAAGAAATTGAAGTCAAGGGTATCTGATTCGACATCGCTGAGGGCCACCTCGAGACCGGCTCTGACGATGGCAGACGGAACAGAGTAGCAGGTATAGCCTGGGATGATGACCTTGGGCCGTGAGGATAACTTCTTGAGTCCTGACAGAATAAGCGCCAACGCCGCCTTTCCCGAAGTCACACAAAAGACATGCTTGACTCCGAAGTGCTTTCGAAACTCTGCCTCCAGCCCCGCAAGCGCGGACGTCTGCCTGAAAAACCCAGCCAGACCATAGAGCAAGTCGCGCCATCGCAGGGGAGCCGCGGTTGGGGGTAACGTACGTTGGAGTTTCACGGCAGATACTTGACGATGTGAGGGCCAAGCCGATTGGCGACGGCCAGAGGAAGATGCTGCCACATTCGAATCGCCAGCTGATATTGTGGGTTCTGCGGATTGAGTTGGGGCAACGCACTTCCCCCTCGAAGCCAGTAGTGCCAGACAAGAGCATGGGGCTTCGCACCCCATTGCTCCTTGAAGCGATAGGTTCCGCTGTCCGGACTCGACCGCCCAAAGTCGAACACTTGAAAGCCCTCTTGACATGCATGTTCGAGAATCGAGCTGTAGAGTAACATGTTCGGAGCGAAGCGGTTGTACCGCTTGTCCGAGGCCGCCCAGGGAATTTCCAATGAATGCCGGAATCCATACAGGAGCCCCGCGGCGACCGGCGCGTTCTGAAGCTTGACCAGGCAAATACGCGCATCTTTTGGAAAAGCCGCAAGGATTTGGGTGAAAAACCGTTTCGAGTACACCGGTGTACCGAGGTCCCTCATGCAGCGGGAGAAGACACTGTAAAAGCCCTCTAGACACTCAGAACCGCCAAAGCTGACTTCCATCCTCTCCTTCTGACCTCGACGAATCTGGCTCCGGAGTTTTGACGGGAATGCCTTCCACAAATCGTCAAACCGCCCGGATAGCCCAAGCCTCATTGTGACTTTGCGTTGGCTCGAGAGCCATCCCAACTCCTGCAAATCCTGATGCCGAAGCTCGACGTGTGCTACTGCCAAACGATTGGCCTCCTGAATAGCTGCATCGAGCAGGGCCTTACGAGCGTTCTCGTCACTCGTCAGGAGCCCCCCGTAATTCACGAAAGGGAGCGACACGAGGAAACGACCGAAGAGCCGACTTGCAAGCAACACAAGGGGCAAAATACCCCTGAGGTGCCCTTGCTGATCCTTCGCCAACAGATAGACCGTTGGGTGTCCAAACGCCTTTTCGATGACACATCTCCAGGCAGTCAGATGATATCCGCTCGCCCCGGGATGGCTGAGAACGTACTGATCCCAGGCTTGCTGATCTTGATCCTGTTGAAGATGCGAGACGATCATCGTGTTTTCGCTGCTTGTAGTACAGGATTATTTACGATCCCGTCGTCCTGCCGGAAGACGACTCAAGAAGATGGGCCAATTCGCGGGTCAGAGATCGGTAATCAAACCGTGCCACATTCTCCTGCGTCGGAGCAGACAATACGACCGTACCACCAATCAGTTGCGTGAGGAGATCTCTGATTGGACCCACCTGATTCGCACAACTCACTCCAAGCTGGTGCCGCTGCACAAAGTTAGCGGTCGCTCCTTCTCCCCCGATCAGCAAAAGAGGGCGCCCGACGGCGACGTACTCATAAATCTTCGCCGGCACCTGTAGCGGGGAATCCGGCTGCAGAACCAGCAGAACATCGGCGCTTTTCATCTGGCGGACGCACGCCTCGTGAGGGACAGGGGGCTCCCGCTTCACAAAGCCAAGTTTTTCAAGATCCTGAGCGAGCAGATCGCACTCGCGCCCGACATGATCCCAAGTTCCGATGAAACGCAATCTGATATGCTGCGCACTCAACCGGCCTTCCTCGTGTAATTGTCGAATGGCCTGGAACAAGGCAAACGGGCTTCGCTTCCCATAGACAGTACCGAAATGACAAATTTCATACCCATTCGCGAAACGACTTTGCCCAGAATTATTCCCAGATGAAGCACCATTTTCCGAGAGGAGGCCGAGCGTTTCACGATCGAACCCGTTCGTAAGTGTCACACATTTGTTGGCGATTTCCGGATAGTCAGACACCATCCGATGTCGCAACTCTTCCGTATTGGCAATAACCCACGCCGCCTCCTGGCAGATGGCCTGTTCAATTTTCTTGGCCTTCACGCTCAGAAATGAAGATCTGTATGGCGAATACGGGTTGGATGTCCAAGGGTCCCGGTAGTCCACGATTAGGGGAACATCGAAGTGGCGCGCGAGGGCCCGACCCACAAGTAGTCCGGTCCAGGGACTACCGGTGGCCAGCACAACCTGAGGCCGGCGGGCGACTCCGGTGCCCAAAAAATGCTTTACCACAGCCCTCATCCACGCACACTGCGGGTCGGGAAACTCGAACATCCAGTCCAGCACCACGTCCTTGAGAAACCCTAGGGTGCCCTGCTCGTGCATTGGGGACTGGGTGGTTTCGACCTGTCGGAGGGGAACCGCTTCGGAAGCGGCCATGGCTCGTGGACTCAGCCATCGATTCCGCCAGGCAATCACGCGCTTGAGTGGGTCGGCATAGGGGACAAGGTCGACATCAATGGTCTGAGGAAGCCGCCGCCGCAATTCCTGGTCAACCGGATGTGGAGGGAAGACCGAATCGGGCGTCGTCGTAACGACCCAGGGTTGCCAACCAAAGGCCTGAAGGTGTCGGCAAAAGCCTAACGGACGCATCGCTCCGCTTGCGGCAATAGGGGGGAAATAGTAGGCAACAATCAAGACGGTTTTCACAAATTGTACTCACACCCATACTGCGGTGAACACTTGCGACCTGCCGTCCGTTGGTTTCATGCTGTCCACGCTGCGCTATTGGAAGACGACCGACTCCCCCGCACGTCCAGAGCCGTATCCCTAGTGGACGTCGGAAGTCCGCGCGTTCTGCCTGAGAATGGCCACGATACGTTCGGAAGCATGGCCATCCCACAGCGGCGGAGGAACCAGACTTGGAATGGGCGATGTGAGAATGCGCTCTGACTCAGCGAGGATATGCTTGGGCGATGCACCGATCACGCGGTTGGTCCCATGAGTCACGGTCACAGGGCGTTCGGTATTCTCTCTCAAGGTCAGACACGGTACACCCAGCACGGTGGTTTCCTC